>JASKZU010000065.1 GCA_030147455.1 Planococcus sp. (in: firmicutes)
AAAACGGCAGCCCAATTAATGGGCTGCCGTTTTTTCTTATTAGTTAGTATAATCGATTGGTGATCCCGGTCCGAGGTCGATTCCGAACAGCATCCAGACGATCAACATCAATGTCCAAATAGCCATGAAGAAAATCGAGTATGGGAACATGACTGAAATCAATGTTCCGATGCCCATCTTCTTATCGTATTTCTGTGCGAAAGCGATAACGATCGCGAAATACGTCATAAGCGGCGTGATGATATTGGTTGATGAATCTGCAATGCGGTATGCCATCTGCGTCAGTTCAGGCGAATAGCCGAGCTGCATCATGATTGGCACGAATATAGGCGCGAGCATGGCCCATTTCGCAGAAGCCGAACCAATGAACAAGTTGATGATCCCGACGACAAGAACAAAGCCGACGATCAATGGAATGCCGGTCAAACTTAGTGACTCTAATGTTTCAGCCCCGTAGACGCCGAGTACCATACCCATGTTCGATTCTGCAAAGTATGCGACAAATTGTCCAGCTGTAAAGGCAAGGACGATAAAGACGCCCATCGTTGCCATTGTATCGGACATTTGCGCTGCCACATCTTTGTCGCTCTTGATGTTCTTCACGGCAATGCCGTAAGCAAGGCCGGGGATAAAGAACAAAATTGTGATGATTGGAACGAGTGAACTCATAAACGGAGACTGTACAATGCTATCTACACCAGTACCTTCACCGCGCAAGATGCCGTTTTCAGGAACGATCAACAATGCAGTGAGAATGACGCCGACAAGTGCTGAAATTCCAGCCCATAGCAATCCTTTTTTCTCGACTCCTGTCAAGCCGTTCATTTCTTCGCGGAATTCACCTTTGTATTCACCGAGGCGCGGTTCCACAATCTTTTCCGTAACGACAGCGCCGACAACCGTCAAAAGAAAGACAGATGCGATGATAAAGTAATAATTCATGGCGATGTTCATGCCTTCTGCGTAAGCCGGATCGATAAGGGCGGCAGCGGAGATGGTCAATTCGCCGAGCATGGCGTCTGTTGCCGACAGCAGCAAGTTGGCGGAGAACCCGGCAGATACCCCTGCAAATGCGGCGGCAAGGCCAGCAAGCGGATGGCGTCCGAGCGCTGCGAAGATTACCGCGCCGAGCGGCGGCAGGACAACATAGCCTGCATCAGAAGCGACACTTGCCATGATTCCGGCAAATACGAGTCCGCCCGTGATAAGAAACTTCGGAATCGACAAGACGAAACCGCGAAGCACGGCAGAAATCAAACCGGTCCGTTCAGCGACCCCGATACCGAGCATCGTGACAAGAACAACGCCAAGCGGAGCAAACCCGATAAAGTTGTCGACCATGCTGGCAAATATGTATTGAATGCCTTCCGCATTTAACAAGTTCTTGACTTCGACGATTTCTCCTTGCTGACCCGGATGTTCAACCGACACACCCAGATTTGCAAGCAGTGCGGATATGGCCAGCACGAGTATGGCAAGTGCTGCAAACAATGTGACCGGATGCGGCAATTTATTGCCGATCCACTCAATGCGATCGAGGGATTTTTGGAAAATACCCCGTCTTTGTTTTTTCAAAATAGACGAACTCCCTTCAATAGATAGTTTGAAATTACTATAGAGTTATAGCGTAATAGTAATTTTCAAAAAATTATAGCCGGTACCCATTATAAAACGTAAACAAACATAATAAAAGGAATATGAGGAAGTGCCAATTGCGCCAATTTTGAATAATATTAACTGTATCCCAGTAAATCTCTTTAGCCGCTGTTATTTCAAGAAAGCTGGAAATAACTCAGTAAAAAAAGTAAAATCTCACTGCGGCAATAACGGTGTTCACGCTTTAAAACGAGAATCCAGAGCGCGCTATGGGGTCAAATTCTGAATTTAGCCATTTTGCTGCGTCCATTCGCAAATGGTATGATAACTGGAAAAAAGGAGGAACAGTATATATGAAATTCGAATCGCGTTATCCATTGGTTCTTGCTTCACAATCTCCCCGCCGCCGCGAGTTGCTAGGTGCACTGGGCATTCCGTTTTCGATAGCGCCCAGCAAACAGCCGGAACCTGATGCAGCTGACTTTCAAACGCCGCTCGGCTATGTACTGGCATGCGCCGAACAAAAAGCACGGGAGGTGGCGGCGGAAAATCCGCAGTCGCTCGTGATCGGCTCTGATACAGTTGTTGTATTAGATGAAGAAGTCTTGCTGAAGCCGCAGAGCCGTGAACAAGCCATTGATTTTCTAAAACGCCTTTCCGGCCAGGTTCATGATGTGATCACGGCCGTCACGGTGCGCCAGGGAACGACCGAGCTATCGTTCCACGAACAAGTCAAAGTCTATTTCTATGACTTGCCGGAAAACTGGATTCAAGCTTATATAGCAACCGACGACCCTTATGACAAAGCAGGGGCGTACGGAATTCAAACGGTTTCAGGATTGTTCGTCCAGAAAATCGACGGTGATTACAACGCAGTGGTCGGTTTGCCGATCGCGCAGCTGCTGCAGCGGCTTGTCCAGGCAGGGTTTGTTTCGCTGGAAGGAGGGGCAGAAGATGGTCAATGACCAAACGTTGATGATCCGTGATGTCCATGTTTCAGACCGGCCGAGAGAGCGCCTTCTTAAACAAGGGGCGGTGAGCTTATCCAACCAGGAGCTCATCGCCATTTTACTGCGCACCGGAACGCGTGAAGAGTCGGTGCTGCATCTGGCCAATCGGGTGCTCAAGCAATTCGAGCACCTCCACGAACTCAAGCATGCAGCGATTGAAGAAATGACCGCGATCAATGGCATCGGCCAGGCGAAAGCGGTCCAGCTTTTGGCTGCGATCGAGCTTGGCCGCCGCTTAGCGTCCAAACAAACCGATGAACGCTTTACGATCCGTTCCCCTAAAGACGCCGCCGCGTTTTTAATGGATGATATGACCTCGCTCAAGCAAGAGCATTTTGTCTGCCTGTTCCTCAACATCAAAAATCAAGTGATGCACCGCCAAACAATCTTTGTCGGCAGCCTCAACGCCTCTATCGTTCATCCACGCGAAATCTTCCGCGAAGCCGTCAGACGCTCAACCGCTTCGATCGTCTGCGCCCATAACCACCCTTCCGGCAACCCTGCGCCGTCACCTGAAGACATCGATGTCACTAAACGCTTGATGGAAGCCGGTTCGATCATCGGAATCGAACTGCTCGACCATATCATCATCGGCGACCATCAGTTCACGTCATTGAAAGAAAAGGGGTTCATGTAGCACTGTATATTTTTTTTCAGATGTTCTATAATGGGTGGTATTGTGCAATGCTGTTGCCGGTACACCCGGTTTACATAAGAAAGGGAAGATCAATTTGTTTGGATTTGCTTCGAAAGACATCGGCATCGATTTAGGGACCGCCAATACACTTGTATATTTAAAAGGCCGCGGCATTGTGCTCCGCGAGCCTTCCATCGTCATTAAAAACACCCGCACAAATGAAATCGTCGCGGTCGGTAAACGCGCGCGGGACATGATGGGCAGAACGCCGGCCAATATTGCAGCGGTTCGTCCAATGCGTGACGGCGTCATTTCCGATTATGATACGACGCTTGCAATGATCAGGCATTGCATTTCTGAAGCGACTGGAAAAGCACCGGGAAAATGGCGCGGCGGCAAAGTGATGATTTGCGTGCCGTACGGCGTAACTTCTATCGAACAGCGGGCCGTTTTAGATGCTGCGCGTGCTGTCGGTGCCAGTGAAGCGCACACGATCGAAGAGCCGTTTGCAGCAGCAATCGGCGCCGGCCTTCCTGTATGGGAACCTGTCGGCAGCATGGTCGTCGATATAGGGGGCGGGACTGCAGAAGTCGCTATCATCTCACTCGGCGGCATTGTATCGAGTGAATCGATCCGCGTTGGCGGAGATGAAATGGACGAAGCCATCATGCAGCATATCCGGAAGACTTATAATGTCGTCATCGGAGAACGCACCGCTGAAAACCTAAAAATGTCCATCGGCACGGCAGCTGTCTTAACAGAAGAGGAAGAACTTGCCGAGATGGAAGTTCGCGGACGCGACCTGGTCACTGGGTTTCCGAAAACCTTGACGATCACTGCTGCCGAAACAGCAGCTGCGCTCAAAGAATCCGTCGCTAAAATCGTTGAAGGGCTTGGAGCTACACTCGAAAAAACGCCGCCGGAGCTTGCATCGGATATTTTAGATCGCGGCATTGTGCTGACGGGTGGAGGCGCGCTGCTGAAAAACCTCGACAAAGTAATCGCTGATGCGGTGGGCATGCCGGTATTTATCGCAGACCATCCGCTGGATTCTGTCGCAATCGGAACCGGGCGGGCGCTGGAGAATTTTGAGCGTTACCGCGCTGCGTTCGAACGCCGCTGACTTTTAGGAAACCAAACGAGCCAATCAATAAGGAGGACGGCTTCACATGCCACAGTTTTTATCCAATAAGCGGCTGATCCTGCTGTTGATCGGCGTCATCCTGCTCGTCGCCCTGATTTCTTTGACGCTGCGGGACCGCGGCCAAGTATCGCTGCCGGAAAAGATAGTCAAAGAAGCAGTGGGGGCAGGGCAATCGGTGTTTTCAAGACCGGCCCATTTTGTTACGGGGGTATTTGATAACGTCGATTCGCTGATTAACACATTTGAAGAAAACCGCTTGCTAAAAGCACGCCTTGAAGAATTTGCAGGCGTGCAAGCAGAAGTGACCGACCTGCGCTCTGAGAACACAGAGCTAAAAGAGCTGGTCGGAAAAGAAGAAGATTTGCGCGAGTATAACCCGATCCAGGCTGTCGTAATTGCACGGAATCCGGATCAATGGGAAGAAAAAATAATTTTGAACCGCGGATCCAACCACGGAGTTAAAGAAAATATGGCGGTCATGACTGCCAAAGGGCTGATCGGCAAAGTCACGATTGTAACAGATTCCACTTCGACAGTAGAACTGGTCTCGACGCAAAACCCGAATTACCGCGTCTCTGCTATGGTCCTCGGAGACGGTCAAGACGTTTTTGGCTTGATCGAAGGCTATGATGCCGAGCGCCGCGAACTGCTGTTAAAGCGCGTGGATTTCTCGATCGACTTGAAAGAAGGCGATCAAGTCGTTTCCAGCGGGTTAGGCGGCATTTTCCCGAAAGGCATCGTCATCGGTGAGATCACAGAAGTGACAATCGATGAGTTCGGCTTGACGAAACTGGCATACGTAAAACCAGCTGCTGATTTTACCATGCTGAACCATGTCGTCATTGCTGACCGGCTTATGCCGGAAGTTGACGGCGAAGACAATGGCGTTACAACAGAAGGGGATGGGGAATCATGATTCGGTTTCTCGTTCCCGTTGTTTGCCTCGTCCTGTTTTTCGTTGAACCGATTTTCGGCTTGTTTTCGCCGTTGTCGATCGGCGATTCTTTTTATTACATCGTTCCGCGTTTCCTCATTTTATTCCTGATTTTTTTAACGCTTTTTTACGAGCTGCGCCACGCATTGTTTTACGGTTTATTTTTCGGCCTCTTGTATGATGTCTTTTACATTGATATTATTGGATTATATTCTTTTTTGTATCCGGCCGTTTGCATGATCGCCGCATATGTGTTTAAAAAGATTCCGCAAAACTTAGTGTCAGCAACGCTTCTGGCTCTTGGGTTGCTGGTGGTCATGGAAGTGGCGCTTTACTTGTTCTTCCAACTGATCGGTTTGACAGCAACACCGGCCGGCACGTTCCTGAAATCGAGATTGTGGCCGACCTTGCTCGCCAATTCACTGTACCTGGTGCTTCTCGGCTGGTTCTTCAGATCGATGATGACGACGCAAGATACACGGCGCAGCCGGATTGGGTTATATTAATGAAAGCGCAGGTGACACGTTTTTTGAAGAACATCGTGAATATCAAAGGAACGAACAAAGGGCTTCTCATCCAATTGAATGACATGGCTTCATATACGGAAATTCTGGCCGAACTGAAGAAAAAGGTGTCGGATCCTGCGCTCGAAGGCGATGCGGAAGTGCATGTTCAATTAGCCAACCGCCATTACAGCCCAGAGCAGTTGGAAGAAATCAAGAAGACCATCCATGATCATTCGAAAATGAAAGTGGTCAGCACGAAATGTGACGTGATCACGGTCGAAGAAAGCAACCATTTGATCAGCGAACGCCAATCGGAGACCTATGTGGGCATCGTCCGTTCAGGCCAAGTAGTGCGTGCAAAAGGCGATCTCGTTGTCATTGGCGACGTCAACCAAAACGGGCGCATCGAAGCGGGCGGCAACGTTTACGTGCTCGGCCGCCTAAAAGGTATCGCCCATGCAGGGTCTCGCGGCAATCGCGAAGCTGTTATCGCAGCCTCATGGCTCGAAGCAACGCATTTGATGATTGCCGATGAAATCGAAACGATGACCGACGAACTTGACAGCTTGTCAGAACAGCCGGAAATGGAATGTGCATATTTACATACAAGCGGCAAAATCATCATCGACCGTTTGCAGGAGCTTCGCTTCCTGCGGCCGCAAATTTCTACGTTTAAAGGAGGAAGCTAGTGTGGGAGAAGCTATCGTAATTACATCAGGTAAAGGCGGCGTCGGCAAAACGACGACGACTGCGAACCTCGGCACTGCATTGGCCCTTCAAGGCAAAAAAGTGTGCTTGATCGATACCGACATCGGGCTTCGCAACCTTGATGTCATACTGGGCCTGGAAAACCGCATCATCTATGATTTGATTGATGTACTTGAGGGCCGCTGCAAGATTCACCAAGCGCTCGTTAAGGACAAGCGTTTTGAAGACAGATTGTTCTTGCTTCCTGCTGCCCAGACAGCCGACAAAAATGATGTCAATCCTGAGCAGATGAAAGAACTGATCGACGGAATGAAGCCGGATTATGATTTCATTATCATCGACTGCCCTGCCGGCATCGAGCAAGGCTATAAAAACGCTGTGGCTGGCGCCGACCGTGCATTGGTCGTCACAACACCGGAAATTTCCGCTGTACGCGATGCCGACCGGATCATCGGCCTATTGGAACTGGAAGAAAACCTGGAAGCGCCAAAACTGATCATCAACCGCATCCGACCGCATTTGATGGAGGCTGGAGACGCGCTGGATGTCAATGAAATCACAACGCATCTATCGATCGACTTGCTCGGCATCGTCCCGGACGACGAACGCGTCATTTCAAGCTCGAACAAAGGTGAGCCTGTTGTGATGGACCCATCAAATCCGGCAGCACTCGGCTACCGCAACATTGCACGCAGACTGCTCGGGGAGTCTGTGCCGCTGATGACGATGGACAAGCCAAAGCCCGGCATGTTCGGCAAACTAAAATCGATTTTCTCAAGCAAATAACCGCTAAACACCACTGCTTCCGCGGTGGTGTATTTTTATTCAGGAAAAAAACGTAATCCCTGAGTTCCGAAGTTTAGCCTTCTTTTCTAAGGAAGTGATTCCCCAACAGCCAGACGCTTTTTCAAAGCCTTGTCGGTTCAACTCGCACTTCCTAAAGAAAAAAGTAGCCGCACCGCGCCAAGGGTGAGCCGAAGCTGTAAGACAGGCGGTCTTCCTGGCTTATGGCGGGAGGCCAACCCGAAGCGGAAGACGGACTCGCAAGGCGAAGCATGATAAACCGCTGGAAAACTTGCACACGCTTCAATAAATTTTAACTTTAAATCAGGAAGCGATTCCCCAACAGCCGGACGCTGTTTTTAGAACTGATTGATTCAACTCGAATATCCAAAAGAAAATGCATAGCCGCACCGCGCCAAGGGTGAGCCGAAGCTGTAAGACAGGCGGTCTTCCTGGCTTGCGGCGGGAGG
>JASKZU010000138.1 GCA_030147455.1 Planococcus sp. (in: firmicutes)
CGCAGTATGCAATTACGCATGCGACCGAACGCAGTTTACTGTTGTTTGATGAAATCGGCCGCGGTACATCGACATACGACGGCATGGCGCTTGCCCAGTCGATGATCGAGTATATCCACGAAAATATCGGGGCCAATACATTGTTTTCCACGCATTACCACGAACTCACTTCGCTGGAGCAGTCGCTCGATCAATTAAGCAACGTCCACGTTTCGGCGATGGAACAATCCGGGAAAGTCGTCTTTTTGCATAAAGTAAAAAGAGGGCCTGCTGACAAAAGCTATGGTGTGCATGTAGCGGAACTGGCCAATTTGCCGGAGCCGATATTAAGGCGTGCACGCGAACTGCTGGCCAGCTTTGAAGCGGAAAACCATAAGCCGCAGCCGCAAGCAGAGCAATTATCCTTTTTTGACGAACGCGATACCGCCAAAGACGAAGTGCTGCAGTCGATTATCGATGCTTCGGTTTCCAGGATGACACCGCTCGATGCATTGCAGCTGATCCATACACTGCAGGAGAAATTAAACGGGAAGGACTGAGGAAATGGGCCATATCCGATTGATGGACGAACCGTTATCGAACAAAATTGCAGCAGGTGAGGTAGTCGAGCGGCCGACTTCAGTCGTCAAAGAGCTGGTGGAAAACGCCATCGATGCAGGAAGCACCGCCATCGAAGTGCTGCTGCAGGAAGCAGGGCTCGTTTCGATTCAGGTAATCGACAACGGGGCAGGGATGGACGAAGAAGATGCCCTGTTATCGTTCTCGCGCCATGCCACCAGCAAAATCGAGAACGAGCATGATTTGTTCCGCATTCGTACGCTTGGTTTCCGCGGGGAGGCGCTTGCGAGTATTGCTTCTGTTTCCAAAGTGACGCTTCATACGTCAAACGGCCAAACCGGAACGTATTTGAATATCGAAGGGGGCCGCCTGGTAGAACAGCGCGCGGACGCCCTAAGGCAAGGGACAGACATCCGCATCGATCAGCTGTTTTACAACACCCCGGCACGTTTGAAATACATGAAAACACTGCAAACCGAACTCGGGCATACCATTGATTTATTAAACCGTTTCGCGCTCAGTTATCCGAGTGTTTCTTTCCGTCTCGTCCATGACGGCAGGCCGCTGTTGCAGACGGCGGGAAGCGGAGATATCCGCCGCGTGCTTGCTGATATTTACGGGGTCGCCATTGCCAAAAAGATGGTGCCGTTCGAAGGCGAGTCGCAAGATTACCGGGTAGAGGGATATGCTTCGCTGCCGGAAATCACGCGCGCTAATAAAAATTATATTTCGCTGTTCGTCAACGGCCGCTGGGTCAAACAATATGCGATCGCCAATACAGTGCATAAGGCATACCACACATATTTGCCGCTTGAGCGCCAGCCGATCGTTGTGCTGAACATTACGGGCGACCCGTACTTGACCGATGTAAACGTCCATCCTTCCAAACAGCAGATTCGGTTGAGCAAAGAAAAAGAGCTGCTCGAGCTGATTCACGATACAATTCGGCGCGCAATCGGCTCGGCCGTCCGTGCGCCAATCATCGAACGCCCAAAACCAGTGAAACCGGCACCCACCCGGCAATTGGATTTGTGGAAGCGCGAGCCGGAACAGCCGTCCCGCCAAATCAATTATCCGTCACCTTCGCCCAAGCAGCCGGCTGCGCCGAATCCCGCAACCGGCTGGAAGCAGGAACAGCTGCAGGAACAAGCAGAGCCTTTTGGGGAAGTTTCTGCTATCCATCAGGAAGAATCGCCCTTGCCAGAGAGCGATCAGGAGCTGATTACGGCAGAACCAGAAGAAAACAGTCCCCAATTTCCTGAACTTGAAGTAGTCGGTCAAGTACACGGAACATATATTGTAGCGCAAAGCACGGATGGCTTTTACTTGATCGACCAGCATGCAGCCCAGGAGCGCATCAAATACGAGTATTTCCGCGAAAAAGTCGGCGAGGCAAACTCGAACGAACGCCAATCCTTGCTGTTGCCGTTAACGTTTCACTACAGCCGCAATGAAGCGCTGCATTTAAAAGAACAGTTGGCAGCTCTCGAAGAAAGTGGTGTATTCTTGGAAGAATTCGGGGATACATCTTTTATCGTGCGGGAATACCCGACCTGGTTTCCAAAAGGCTTTGAACAGGAGGTCATCGAAGACCTGATCGAACAAGTGTTGAACGAACGGAAAGTCGACATTAAACAACTGCGCGAGGAAGCGGCTATCATGATGAGCTGCAAGCGGTCGATCAAAGCCAATCATTATTTGCAAAAACACGAGATGGAGCGATTGCTGGTAGATTTAAAAAAGGCCGAGCAGCCGTTCACTTGCCCGCACGGCCGGCCGGTTATCATTCATTTTAAAACCTATGATATTGAAAAGATGTTCAAGCGCGTTATGAATTGAAAGCATTAACTACTAGAAAGGCGTGAATGTATGGAAGCGACAAGTTCATTTGTTCAGGCTTCAGACGGCCATGAACTATATACATCTACTCATGCAGCCGGAAATCCAAAGGCTCATGTACACATTATCCATGGCATGGCGGAACATAGCGGGCGCTATGATCGATTTATTCGCTCGTTGGTCCAAGAAGGTTATACCGTAACGGCCCACGATCAACGAGGGCATGGGAAAACAGCTGAACGCAACGGAATGGCCGGTTTTTTTGCCGAACAGGATGGGTTTTCCCGCGTCGTCTCGGATGTGGAAGAAGTTGTTCAACATCTGCGCCGATCGATTGGCGAACTTCCGCTTGTTGTGATTGGCCATTCAATGGGCTCTTTTGTTGCACGCCGTTATTTGCAATTATACAGTGACCGTGTTTCGTGCGCCGTGCTGTCCGGAACTGGCGGACATCCCGGCATTGCACTCGCTGCAGGAAAGCTGGCGGCCAGAAGCTTTGGGCGTATAAAAGGGAAAGCGGAGAAAAACCCGTTTCTCGGCACATTGATTTTCGGAAGCTACAACAAAAGTTTTTTAGGCGAGCCGTCTAAGTTTGCCTGGCTGAGCCGAAATCCAGACACGGTCAAGGGATTTGAAACAGATCCTTGGTGCGGTTTCAACATGACCAGCCAATTTTATGTCGACTTGTTTGACGGGCTTGATGTGATTCACAGGCCGGCAGAAGTGGCGCGCATCCGCAAAAGTTTGCCTGTATTGTTTATCAGCGGCTCGGTAGATCCTGTCGGTGCAAAAGGCAGCGGTGTTTTTCAGGCGGCAGGACAGTTCCAGCAAGCTGGGATGGACACTGTGAAAATCTATATGGCCGAGGAAGCGAGGCATGAAGTGCTTCACGAACTTGATGCCGAGACTTCGCAAAAAGTTATGATTGATTGGATAAATGAACATGGTTGAAGTGATGGCGATTGTCGGGCCGACAGCTTCCGGAAAAACAGCCCTCAGCATCCAGCTCGCCAAACAATTTGATGGGGAAATCATCAACGGGGATTCAATGCAGATTTATCGGGGAATGGATATTGGAACCGCCAAAGTGCGGCCGGAAGAAATGAATGGCATCGTCCACCACCTGCTCGACATCCGTGAACCGGATGAATCGTTTTCAGTAGCTGAGTACCAGCAGCTTGTGCGCGATAAAATCGCTGATATCCAAAGCCGCGGGAAAATGCCGATTGTCGTCGGCGGAACAGGCATGTATGTGCAGTCTGTCTTGTTCGACTACCGGTTTTCCGAGCGTCAAGTGGATGAAGCGCTGCGGCGCCGTTTGTACGAGGAACTTGACGCACAGGGACCGGACGCCATGCATCAAAAACTGATGGCGCTTGATTCTTCGATTGACATCCACCCGAACAACACGCGCCGCGTCATTCGGGCACTGGAGATCTTGATGAGCGGAGAGCAAAAAGAAGACGGCAGCCTGGCGCAAAGCCCGATGTACAATGAATTGATCATCGGGCTCGATACGCCGCGCGAAGAGCTTTACGAGCGCATTGACCAGCGAGTGGAACTGATGATGAAAGCAGGGCTAATGGATGAAGTAAAGCGGCTATATGACAGCGGATTACGCGATGTACAGTCAATCAAGGCGATCGGCTATAAAGAATTGTATGATTTTTTCGATGGCCGCGACACGTTAGAACAGTCAATTGAAAAGCTAAAACGCAACTCCAGGCAATATGCCAAACGCCAATTTACGTATTTCCGAAACAAACTGCCGATTTTTTGGGTAGATGCTACAGACGGTCCTGAAAAGAATCTGGAAGAAATTGCTCGAGTTGTGCAGGAAAAAGACCGGAACCGTCGAAATGAACAAATGGCGAAACTAAACAACAGAGAAACAGGGGGAATTTCATGAAACCGGTTAACATTCAGGATGTGTATTTAAACCAACTGCGCAAAAACAACGTTTTTGTCACCGTCTTTTTACTGAACGGATTTCAGTTGAAAGGCACGATCAAATCCTATGACAACTTTACTGTACTCGTGGAAACTGAAGGCAAGCAGCAATTAATCTACAAACATGCCATTTCCACATTTTCTCCGTCAAAACCTGTCACAATCGAGCATCAGGAGTAAAACCTGCAGGCGGAGGAAGTCCCAAAAACTGCATATGAAAAAGGCCGATCGGCAATTGCCGGTCGGCCTTTAAGATGTCGTCAAAATTTTTCGTGTTGGCAGTTTCCACCGGTACGTGTAGGATAAAATCCGTAAAACAGTAATCATTAAAAACAGTAAATAAAGCATAAGGTCGGTTCGGACCATTTCGATGCTGATCAACAAACCGGCAATGGCTGCCCATACGGCATAAATTTCCGCTTTCAACACAAGTGGCTTTCTTCCGGCCAGTACATCCCGCACCATGCCGCCGCCGGATCCGGTAAGAACAGCAGCAACTACCGCTGCATATACGGGAAGCCCGAGTTCAACAGCATAGAGTGCACCTTGTACGGCAAAAGCAGACAAGCCGATTGCATCAAAAAAATGGCCCCAGCGATTCCAGTGGCCCAATGCTTTATGTGGAAATAAAAATACGACCGTTATCGAGACCAATGCGAGCTGGAACATAAACTCCTGCTCCCATAGTGCGGATACCGGAACGCCGATCAGCAGGTTGCGGATCGCACCGCCGCCAAAAGCAGTGACGACACCGAGCAAGTATACGCCGAAAATATCGTATTCTTCCTCCATGGCAATAATTGCACCGGAAATTGCGAACGCAATGGTTCCAATGGCGCTCAAAACTTCCCAAGCCATTACAAAATAGCCTCCTTCGTTTACACAACTCTATGAATTGTAGCAGAATTGACGTGTTTTTCAAATAGCAGAATTTGCGACAAATTTTTAAAAAGAAATGGAGATTCTCATGTATACCACTATCCAGGAAACTGAAAAGCTCATTCGCCCGCAACTCGAAAGAGCGGATAAAATTGCTTTGTTCAACCAGCAAAAAGTACTCGAAGCATTTCATCGCCAAAAGGTAGGCGACCACCATTTCCATCCATCGACCGGCTATGGCTACGACGACGAAGGCAGAGACACGCTCGAGCGTGTATATGCCGATGTATTCAAAGCTGAAGCAGCACTTGTACGCCCTCAGATCATCTCGGGTACACATGCGATCACAATCGCGCTGTTCGGCATTCTTCGGCCGAATGATGAATTGCTTTATATTACCGGCCAGCCTTATGATACGCTTGCTTCCATTGTATCCGGCGGAGAGAAAGATACCGGTTCGCTGAAAGATTTCGGCATTTCCTATCGCCACATTGATTTAAACAGTGAGCACCAGGTAGATTGGCCGGCAGTCGAAGCGGCTGTAAACAAAAATACAAAAATGATCGCTATCCAACGTTCAAGGGGCTATGATACCCGCCCATCGTTTACGGTGTCCGAAATCGGCATGATGGTGGAACAAGTTCGAAGCATCGCACCGGATGCTGTCATTTTTGTGGACAACTGCTACGGCGAATTTGTTGAGCTGCAAGAACCGATTGAAGCAGGCGCCGATTTGATGGCGGGGTCGCTTATCAAAAACCCTGGCGGCGGGCTGGCTAAAATCGGCGGCTATATCGCCGGAAAAAAGAGTTTTGTCGAAAAATGCGCTTATCGCATGACTTCGCCGGGTATAGGAGGGGAGGCTGGAGCATCGCTCAATGCTTTGGCGGATATGTATCAAGGGTTTTTTATGGCTCCCCATATCGTTTCACAATCACTTAAAGGCGCTATTTTTACAGCAGCGCTGCTCGAGACAGCAGGCATGCAGACAAGCCCGCATTTTACAGCGGCCCGTACAGATCTTATTCAATCGGTCTCGTTCCGTACACGGCAGCAAATGATCGCTTTTTGCCAGACGATTCAAGCCAATTCACCGGTCAATGCGCAATTTTTGCCTGAGCCGGCGTATATGCCTGGATATGAAGACGACGTCATTATGGCAGCAGGCACATTTGTCCAAGGGGCGAGTATCGAATTGACGGCAGACGGCCCGCTGCGCGAGCCTTATACAGCGTTTATCCAGGGCGGCTTGACATATGAACATGTAAAAATTGCTGTTGTTCATGCACTCGAGGCTTTAAAGGAAAAAAACTTGCTTTAACTGCAGGTTTTCTCCAATACATAATTCGTGTGAGAAAATGTAACGTCTGTTTGACAAAAAACCTCACATGTAATAAACTGAAAAAGTAGTAATTAGTGAAATGGGTGAAACTTATGACAAATCGGGTTCGCCGGACGATGCCCATTCTCCCGATTAGCATCGTAATGCAATTGACGGATTTAACTGCACGCCAAATCCGCTATTACGAAGAGCAAAAGCTGATTGATCCAGCACGGACAGAAGGCAATAAGCGCATGTTTTCGCTCAATGATGTGGACACGCTCATGGAAATCAAAGAATATTTGGAGCAGGGGCTCAATGTCGCAGGCATCAGAAAACTGCACGAATCAAAAAACATGCCGGTAAATGAAAACACCGAGCCGCATACACTGAGCGACGAGGAGCTTCGCAGATTGCTGCGTGAAGAAATGAAGCACCAAGCACGCCCGTTCAATGCGGCGTCCCAACGACAAGGTGATTTATCCCGCTTTTTCAAATAAGCGGGCTACATAATATAACTAGGAGAGTGAACAGTACATGGGCAAGTATACAAAAGAAGACATTATTCGTTTGGTAAAAGAAGAAGACGTCAATTTTATCCGCCTTCAATTCACGGATATTCTAGGGGTTATTAAAAACGTGGAAATTCCAACTTCACAGTTGGATAAAGCACTCGACAACAAAATGATGTTCGATGGTTCTTCCATCGACGGATTTGTACGCATCGAAGAATCTGATATGTACTTGTTTCCGGACTTGGAAACATGGGTCGTATTCCCATGGATCACAGGCAAAGGAAAAGTTGCACGTTTGATCTGCGATATCTACAATGCTGATGGCACGCCGTTTGCCGGCGACCCGCGCACAAACCTAAAACGCGTATTAAAAGAAATGGAAGAGCTTGGCTTTACGCATTTCAACCTTGGACCAGAGCCGGAATTCTTCTTGTTCAAATTGGACGAAAGAGGCGAGCCATCGCTTGAGCTAAACGACCACGGCGGCTATTTTGACTTGGCGCCAATGGATCTCGGTGAAAACTGCCGCCGCGACATCGTTCTGGAACTAGAGGAAATGGGCTTTGAAATCGAAGCATCACACCACGAAGTAGCTCCAGGACAGCACGAAATCGATTTTAAATACACAGACGCGATTAAAGCGTGTGACGATATCCAGACATTCAAATTGGTTGTTAAGACGATCGCACGCAAGCACGGATTGCATGCAACATTCATGCCGAAACCGTTGTTCGGAGTTAACGGATCAGGTATGCACATGAACGTATCTCTATTTAACGGCAACGAAAATGCATTTCTTGACGAAGACGGCGATTTGAAGCTCAGCAAAACAGCTTATCAATTTATTGCCGGCATCATCGAGCATGCTAAAGGCTTCACAGCAGTTACAAACCCGACAGTCAACTCCTACAAACGATTGGTGCCGGGCTATGAAGCTCCTTGCTATATCGCTTGGTCGGGCAAAAACCGCAGCCCGTTGATCCGCATCCCGGCTTCCCGCGGCTTGTCTACACGTGTAGAAGTCCGTTCAGTTGACCCTGCAGCAAACCCATATTTGGCAATGGCTGTACTTCTAGGTGCTGGACTTGACGGAATCAAGCGTGACTTGACGCCGCCAAAACCAGTAGACCGCAACATCTATGCGATGAACAAAAAAGAACGCAAAGAAGTCGGCATCGAGGACCTGCCAGGCAC
>JASKZU010000178.1 GCA_030147455.1 Planococcus sp. (in: firmicutes)
AGCCACTGGATTGCTGAACCGGCAACAAAAATACTGCCCTCTAATGCATATTCTACCTTACCATCGACTCCCCATGCAAGCGTAGTGAGCAGCCCGTGCTCAGATTCTACTGCTTTTTCACCTGTGTTCATCAACATAAAGCAGCCTGTACCGTATGTGTTTTTCGCCATTCCTTTTTCGAAACATGCTTGCCCGAACAAAGCTGCCTGCTGGTCGCCAGCGATACCGGCAATTGGAATGCCATAGCCAAAGAAATGATAGTCCACTGTATGGGCATAGATTTCAGAAGACTGGCGGACTTCCGGCAGCATACTTTTCGGCACTGTCAGAATATCGAGCAATTCCTCGTCCCACTTCAGCTCATGGATGTTGTACATCAATGTGCGGGAAGCGTTGCTGTAATCAGTGATGTGCGTAGTGCCGCCGGACAGCTTATAGACGAGCCAAGTGTCGATTGTCCCGAACATCAAATCGCCGTTGTCTGCTTTCTCACGCGCGCCTTCTACATTATCGAGGATCCACTTGACTTTTGTCCCCGAGAAGTAAGCATCGATCAACAAACCGGTTTTCTTGCGGAATGTATCGTTCAAGCCTTGCTGCTTCAAGTCGTTGCAAATGCCATCAGTTTGGCGGGATTGCCAAACAATTGCTTTGTAAACCGGTTTGCCTGTGTGGCGATCCCAAACAACGGTCGTTTCACGCTGGTTGGTGATCCCGATGCCTGAGATTTCTGCAGGGTCTACGTCCGTTTTCCGGAGCACTTCTGCAATACAAGCCAGAACTGATGTCCAAATTTCATTGGCATCATGCTCAACCCAGCCCGGTTTCGGGAAGAACTGCTGAAATTCCTGTTGGCCTGTGCCGACAATTTCTCCAGCATGGTTCCATAAAACTGCGCGTGAACTTGTTGTACCTTGGTCAATTGCTAAAATATACTTTTTTTCCATTGGGATAGCCTCCGCTTTTAAGAAATTTTATTTTGCCTGTTCTGTTTTGTTATTGGCCCTTTTCAATTCTACACTAGCTGCTCCGATAAATACCACAAGGAGAATTATCGTGAGTACAAAGAACGGTAACCCGTAGTCGCCTGTGAATAAGGCTTTATAGAATACAGCGCCGTAAATACCGCCGAAAATCGGCCCGACAACCGGCACCCATGCATAGCTCCAGTCTGATGAGCCTTTTCCTGGAATCGGCAGCAGTGCATGCGCAATCCGTGGGCCAAGGTCACGTGCCGGGTTGATGGCATAGCCTGTCGTGCCGCCAAGCGACATCCCGATAGCAATGATCAATGCACCGACAATCAATGGATTCAAGCCTTCAGTGAATTGGTTTGCCCCGATAAAGAGCAAGCCCATGACAAGGACTGCTGTTCCGATAATTTCACTGACCAAGTTGGAAAAAGGACGGCGAATGGCCGGGCTTGTTGCAAATACGCCAAGCTTTGGCGCTGCGTCTTTTGTCTGGTTCCAGTGCGGCAAGTAGTTGAAGAAAACAATTACAGCCCCTATGATGGCACCAACCAATTGAGCTGCCAAATAGACCGGCACATCAGCCCATGGAAACTCTCCGATAAAAGCAAAGCCCAATGTGACTGCCGGGTTTAAATGCGCTCCCGAGAAATTACCTACTGCATAAACACCCATCGTTACTGCCAGTCCCCAGGCGATCGTAATGACGATCCATCCTGAGTTTTCTGCTTTGGAATCTTTTAAAACCACGCCTGCTACGACTCCCGCACCGAAAATGATGAGGATCATCGTACCAATCATTTCTGCTAAAAATACCGTCATGTATTGCACGCTCCCTTTTTGGAATGCCCTGCTTTGCCGCGAACCAGATGGCGGCATCGCACAGCTATCAGCTAAACATTCGAATGTACAATAAGATCCGGGCAAGAAAAAAATCCACAGCGAACTAAAGCTCTTTTAGTGTGAGCTTTGTCCGTTGCGGATCTCCTGTTTCCAGCACGGTTCTTAACTTGTAAAATCAATTTAGCAGTTTTTGAAAACGCTGTCAACACTTTCCGATAGGTACTTTTTAGAAAAATTAAATAAATTTTCCTACAACTTTAAAGAAGGCTTTTCGGACAGAAACACTCGGTAATAAGTGCTTGGTCAGTGGTCCCATAGCTCCGGCTGAGACGTTGAAACAGCTTTAGCTCCACCTTCGTAGGCCAATTCAATATCTTCTTTTGTCCGGATGAGCCCTCCTGCAATAATAGGAATGCCGGTTCGTTCATGAACTTCTTTGATAATCGATGGAATCAGCCCAGGCAGCAATTCAATGTAATCCGGCTTGACTTGATCGATGAGCTTTAAATTATGTTCAAGCGCATGGCTGTCGAGCAAGAACAGGCGCTGAATCGTGGTCAATTTATTTTTTTTAGCCAGTGCAATGACATTGCTGCGTGTAGACACGATGCCGTCCGGTTTGACTTCACGAACCAAATACTCGAATCCATAGGCGTCGGTTTTCAAGCCTTGAATCAAGTCGGCATGCAGCACAACTTTTTTTCCGGCTTTTTTTGCTGCCGCAACAAGCGGCTTTAGTTGCGCCAACCGCACTTCCAAAAAGATGATGGTTTCTTGGTCACTTGCAAGCAAGCGTTCGAATTCTTTTAAATTTCGCATAACGGGCAACACGCCCTTTAACTCCACCACAAGTGTTCCTCCTTTACTGTAAACACAGCATAGGGTCATTATGCGCCAGCTTTGCCTCCTGTACAACTAATAAATCCCCAACTTTAGGTTGTGCGGCCGATAGGGTAAACTGAAAGAAACGCTGCAAAAAAGGAGTTGGCGAATATGCGAGTGAAAAAATCCAGAACGGTTTATCAGCTGACGTTCGTATCCTCATGGTTTCCGATTTGCTGTTATTTGGTCGAAGAGGATGCAGAGCTGACACTCATCGATTGCGGCTTGTCAGGGTCCGCACGGGATATTGCCCTTTCCGCAAAAGCCATCGGCAAACCGATTACGCGAATTGCGTTGACACATGCACATGTTGACCATGTCGGTGCACTCGATTTACTCAAAGCCCAGTTTCCGGATGCCGAAGTCAGCCTTTCAAAGCGCGAGGCCAAGATTCTCTCAGGCAGCAGATCACTTGTTCCTGAAGACGGCGGCAAGCCCCTTAAAGGCGGCGT
>JASKZU010000185.1 GCA_030147455.1 Planococcus sp. (in: firmicutes)
ACGTATTCACTTCTTGGAATTATAGAAGATTAAAGACTTCTTCAACACTCTGAAAAAAAGCCCGGCATTCAAGCCGGGCTTTTTTGAAGTTATATGTCTTGAACGTTTACGAGCTGGGCTTCAATGATATAGCGGTCTGGTGCATATCCGACAAAGTCAAAAGGATAGCAAGTGGTAAGCGTCAATGTCGCTTCGTCTTTGTCGGTAATTACCGTCCGGTCATCAGCTCCAGTTACCCACATATCGTCGACTGCATACTCAAAACGCTCATTTCCGTACTCCAGGAAAATCGAATCGCCTTTTTCAATTTTATCGAGTCCTATAAAGACCGTGTTCCGATGGCCGCTAACTACAGTATGGCGCTTTTGGTCAGGCGTCGTCGTCCATTTGCTGACATACATGCCGACGCCTTGGTCAAGCGTCGCCTCATCGGCCCCCCAATAGGTTGGGTAGCCTTTTTCAATAGCCGGGATAACCAGTCGTCCGACTTCATCGCCCGCTTCGTATTGATCCATGTCTTCACTCATTAAGACAGAAGGTTTTTCTGGTGGTTTTTCTGGAGCGGGAAGAGCAGGGGGTGCTGCTTCCTGCTTCGTATCGTTGATGCTCCAGCCATCCACTTCCGCAAGCGAAACGGTTTCGACGGCTTGTGAGCTTTGCCACCATTGAAACCCATAATAACCGGTCGTTGCCACGCCTATGCAGATAAGAAAAATAGCCACTATTTTCGTCAAAGCCATTCGAACCCCTTTTTAAATCATTAAACTCAATGCAAAAAACCGTATGAAAACATACGGTTTTTCAGCATTTTATTGAGTAACTGAACGTCTTCTAAAGACTAACAGGCCAGCGCCTAAAGCAGCAAGTGCCATGCCTCCAAGTGCGAACAATGGGTTGTTTGAAGCGGTATCCGGCAGCTCTCCGCCTTCTTCAGCCATTTCTTCCATTGGAACCGCTGAGTCCAATACGTCTTGTGGTACAACGATTGGCTCGACGCCATTAAAGTTATGGATAGACATGTCGATGCTTTGCATCAGGTTCAATGTTTCGCCTTCAGCCGAAATATCCATATCGATGTACATGGACATCTCTGTCAGGTAAAAAGTATCTTTATCGATTGTCATATCGTAAGAAAAATCGTTAAAGTTGATGTCTTCCAGTATATCTTCCATCGACATAGATGGATCTTCTTCAGCCATCAAGCTTTCGAATGTTTCCATAACAACTTCCATCAATTCTTCTCCGTCGCCCTCGTAGCTCAACTGATAAGAATCTCCAAGATCTTCGATTGACATATCGTCAGCAAACGCTTCTGCTTGTGCAACTTGGTCGCCTGCATTTGTCATGTTGATCAGTTCGTCCAAACCTTCTGTCAGGTCGCTTGGCAATTGGATCCAGCCGCCCATTGGGTCCTGCTGGTAGAAGCCATCTTCTGTCCAGTAGGATTCCAGCGTTTCTTCGCTGCCATCTGGTCCAGTCGTTGTAACCGTTTGGTGCATCGCGAACGGATTGAACGTTACGTCTTCCATCGAATGAATCGGAAGTGTAATTGTTTCTCCGCTCATCGGATCTGGTATAGTAAGTTCCATTTTCGTTTCGCTTGAGTAGCTGTCTAGTGATGCCATTGCCTCGTTGGATTTTTGCAGCACTTCAGCAGCGCTCATTTCATCTGCCAAAACAGGTGTTGCAGCCGCTGTTACGAGAAGCGCAGCGAAAGATGCGGGTATAGCTTTTTTCAACATGTAAGCACGTCCTATTCTTTAAAGTTTAAGGGATAAGCAATTGATGGCAAATTGATATGTATTTTCCAGTTTAGCCCCTCATAGTCCCTCTTTCCCTAATTGTAACGGATAAAACGAGAAAAAAGTCATTCTTTTTTGGAAAAAGGAAATTTTCTAATTTTAAGTTTTTTTAAGCAGTTTTTTCAGTAATATTTAAAAAGTTGCTTCAATTAAAGGAATTTTCTGTTATAAATAATGTAAAGAGACAGGAGGGAGCAACATGCATAGCAAGAAGATTTTAGGCGCCAGCTTTCTAGCCGCTTTTGTGTTTGGGATTCCATTCAATTGGCTGTTTTATAAAGGAGACCAAGGCGTGGGCACGCTGTTTGGACTTTTGACGGTTCATCCAATGGATGTCTTTTACGACTTTTCGGTGCTCTTTGTCAATACACTCATCCTGTACTTCTTCATTTGGTGCTTATGGAAAAAGATTAAGCCGATTGATAAAGAACGGTCTGCAGAGAGCTGAAGATTCTGGTCAAGAAAGAGGGGCGACGTCATGGAGATCCGAAAAGCTGGCGAGAGTGATGCGGCTGGAATTATTCAAGTGATGCAAAACGCGGAAGCGTCAGGGTATATGCTGTTTGACCCAGGCGAGCGCAGCATGTCTGCAGAATCGTTTGCGCGATTTATCCAAAGCGTCCACGCCAATCCGAAATCCGCTGTCTTTGTCGCCATTGAACAACAGAACATTGTGGGCTATCTTCTTGTTCAAAATGAGACGCCAAAACGAATTTCACACCGTGCGTACATCGTAGTAGGCGTGCATAGCGAAAGCCGCGGCACAGGAGTTGGAAAGGCGCTGTTTTTACATGCCGTGAGTTGGGCAAAACAGGCGGCGCTTCACCGGCTGGATCTGACAGTGATGACGGAAAATGATGCGGCCGTCGCGCTTTATAAAAAAATGGGCTTTGATATCGAAGGGGTAAAGCGGGCTTCACTGGTTGTTGAAGGCACATATAAAGATGAATATTATATGTCGAAATTGATTTGAGAATCGTCTCCAGGACTTGAAAAAAATAAGAACTAATCTGTATTTTTTACATATCAGTGGGAGGGAAAGTCTGATGGCCATAACGATCGCTTCGCCGAAAGATGTACAGGCACTATCGATTTACCTGGAAACAATGAACACGAACATTGAACGCCACATCGGTTTTTGCGGAGAAGCCCGCGAAGAAATTTATGATTCGCTGGTAAATGACTTTTCGGATTTGCCGCTGGCCCAATCTTTTCTCGCAGCCTATGAAGGCTCTGATATTATCGGTGCCATTGGAATGGATGTGGACTTGGAAGGCAGCAGCGCCGATGTATGGGGCCCTTACACTAAGAAAGGGCAAGAACAGCTGGCACAGCAATTGTGGGAGCAGCTTCTAGAGCAACTGCCAAACAAAGTAAATAAGTTTTCTTTTTTTATCAATCAAAAAAACGAGTCAGCCAAAGCATTCGCGCTGCAAAATGGCGCCAAGTATGCCGGCGAAGACCGGGTGCTCCGCCTCACGAAGGGTGATTTCGCAGATAAGTCCTCCGCAGCGTCCGAACCGATCAGCAAAGCGCAAACCGAGTCGTTCAGCCGTTTGCACGATGAGGTATTCGCAAATACTTATTTCGATGCACAAACAATCCTCAGCCGGCTAAACGGCGACAATCATCTATTGGCCGTTTTAGAAGCTGATCGAGTTGCTGGTTATGTATATGTGGAAGCAAATCCAGAGCATCGCGAAGGAAACATCGAATATGTGGCCGTTTCACCAGAATTTACGGGCCGCGGCATTGGAACCGCGCTTATTCGCGATGCAGCCAAGAAATTGTTTGCCTATAACGAAATTGACGAAATCACTATTTGCGTTGGCGCCGACAATGCAGCCGCGGTCCATGTATACAAATCAGCAGGATTTAGCGAAAAATATGCACTGGATAGTTATCGTTTATTGATTAAGAAGTAACAAACAAAAACTTTGCTTATCTCATAAAGAAATAACTCCCTAAAACAGTTAAGAATGAACCTCAGAAAAAATGAAGTGTGTAACTGTTAAAGCAAAAGGGCTGACCGCGTCGATAAAGTTTTCAACTTCAGCAAAGCTTTCAAATTGCATTTTTAGCATATAACAAGCTTTTCCTGCAATTCTATAGCAAAAATCAACATTAGGAAGTTGTTCAATATGCTTTTTGAATCGAGTATAATTGCCGTCCTTTATAGTAGCTTCAATAATACATTGAACAGGCTGTCCTAACTTTTCATGATTAACTTTTATTGTGTATTTTTGAATGATACCATGTGATTCCATTTGCCGAATTCTTTCAGTAACAGATGGCGAAGAGAGGTTGATTCGCTGCCCGAGTTCTTTCATAGTCATTCGGCTATTCTGTGATAATGCTGCTAGTATACTGCGGTCAATACTATCAATTTTCATCATTAAAGTAACATCTCCCTTTTGCCTTAATAAAAAACGTAATTGTTTAAAAGAGATAATAAACATAATGTTGTTAATTTTTATAAACAATTATATTTAAATAAAGGGGGAATGACAAATGACGATAATTAATCAATCAATTTATGGAAATACACTTTTTCAAAAGTTTCTTGGCCATAACATAAATATAATGGAAAAATGGACTGATCTTAGTGAGCTGTTAGAAACAGATGTGCTGTTAAAAGCTAGCTTGAAAGAACAAGTACGAAGAACATTGGCACAAAGCAATGGTTGTGAATATTGCAAAGCAAAGGGGAAACCTGAACCCAATTTATTTGATGCTCAAACTTCAGTCGCAGTTGGATTTGCACAAGTATGTGCGACATATCCAACCGGAGAAATACCGGACTTTGCAGTTGAAGTGTTGAAAGAAGAATTTTCAGAACAGGAAATTAGCGAGTTATGTGCATTTATCAGTTTTACGATAGCTCAGCAGTATTTTGGAGCATTAATGCAACTGAAAGCCGAGGAAAACATTGAGTGAATGACTTTGCATATCAAGGACTGTAAAAAATACTCGATAAAGTAATATTCTATAACTCCATATATATCTACATAGAAAGGAGAGACAGAATGATTAAACAATCGAATAACATTGCACTCGTTACGGGCGTCAGCAACGATACCGGCATCGGCGCAGCCGTGTGCCGGAAACTTGCTGCACAAGGCACGGATATTTTCTTTCTGCACTGGCAGGCTGATGTGGATTTTCCGGAAGCATTCCAAAAAGAAATCAAAGATCTTGGTGTTCGCTGTGAATTTCTCGAAGCAGACCTGGCCCAACAAGGAATTCAGACAATGATTTTGGCTGCTGTTGCGAAGCGGCTGGGCGTGCCAAACATCCTCGTTAACAACGCGGCTTTTTCCGTTGATTCGGATTACACAACATTGACCGCACAGGTTCTGGATAATCATTATGAAGTAAACATTCGTACAGCTTTTTTGTTGTCTGCGGAATTCGCGCGTGATTTCAAACGAGCTGGCCTGGCGAGCGGACGCATCCTTAACCTTACGTCAGGGCAAGAGCTTGGGCCCATGCCGGGGAATCTGGCATATGTGGCTACAAAAGGCGCAGTGTCAGCCTTTACAGTATCACTTTCTGCTGAACTTGCGGAACTAGGGATTACCGTCAATGCTGTCAATCCAGGGCCGACTGACTCTAATTGGATGACAGATGAAATCCGTGAACATTTAAAACCGAAATTCGGGATGGGGCGCATCGGAAAACCAGACGATGCAGCAAAGCTCATCGCCTTTCTTGCCAGTGAAGAAGCCGGATGGATCACTGGACAGGTGATTCATTCAGAAGGCGGATTTTTGAGAAGTTAAAAAAGGAGCGTGCTGTTTTGGCTGATGCAAACAACTATATGGAAAGGGACCAGGCGCTGCCGCTTGAGCGTGACAGGGTGATGGAACGCTTAATGGGCGACTTGACGGGAGATCCGGACGTACTGGCAATCTATTTGAGCGGCTCATTGGCAAAAGGGAATTTCGACCGATATTCGGATATCGATATACATGCGATTGTGAAGCCGGAAGCAAAGCAAGGATTCATCGAAAACAAACGCCGGCGGGCTGCCGGATGGGGAAGGGTTCTTTTTTATGAAGATCCATTGCCTTCGGCGCCGGTTGTGGTGACGCATTTTGATTGCTTCGTGAAAATCGACAGTTGGTACCATGCACCGGAAGAAGTGGCGCCGTCTATTTGGCTGAAACACGCAAAAGCGCTGTATGACCCACAGGCAGTCATCAGCCCGGTTCTCCAGGAGTCCAGCAAGCTTGTCTATAAGGTTTCTGCTGAAGAATTTGAAGTATGGCAAAGCAAAGTTCTGGCTTTTGCACATGAAACGTACAGGTCGGCTATGCGGAAAGAACGGTCGGGCACATTGCAGAACCTGGATCGTGTATGCTGGCTTGTAGCAGCAGGATGGCATATGGAAATGGATGAGCACTTTGATGCAGCTTATGGCAGCTGGTCAAAAGTGGAGGGTGCGTGGAGCTCGTTGACAGACCATCAACTGCTGCTTTTGGAGAGTTGGAGAGGCGGAACAAACGAAGAAAGCGCGCTTCAGGCTTTGAAGCGAATCAAGCCTGAGCTGCTTCGGCTTTACTCGATATTAGGGGAAAAAGTTCATGCACAAGCTGATGAAAGAAAGTTCGAACACATACTGGATATGATTGAATGAACGCAATGAACAGCAAAAAGCGATAGACCGAAGTATCTCCCGGGCTATCGCTTTTTATTGTGTATGCTTTATCACCCTGTAAAAATGTCGCCTTTTGGATGGCTGACTTGTTCACGGTGCTGCTTAGCCAGTGCGAA
>JASKZU010000340.1 GCA_030147455.1 Planococcus sp. (in: firmicutes)
GCAAGTCAGAGACAGAAGAAACCGAAGAATAAGCTCAATTGCTTTTCTATATAAAACGCTAACCAGGCCAATCGACATTATCGATTGGCCTTTCTTTATGCGTAAAACATGTATATTGTATAGGAAGAAACTGAAACGGTTTGCATAGTGATGAAAAAAGTTGAAAGAATATACGGTCTTGTCTTGCGTTATGAAAATGGCCGTGTTACTATATGTATATTCATCGCATATAACGCATAAAAATACAGGGGGTTATTCATTTATGAACAAGAAAATTGTACTAGCATACTCAGGCGGTTTAGATACATCGGTAGCCATCCCGTGGCTCAAATCACAAGGATACGATGTCGTGGCAGTATGCCTCGATATTGGAGAAGGCAAAGATTTGGAATTCATCAAGCAAAAAGCGCTTCAAGTCGGTGCAGTGGAAAGCTACATGATCGATGCAAGAGACGAATTTGCTGAAGACTATGCACTCGTTTCGCTTCAAGCCCATACATTATACGAAGGCAAATATCCGCTCGTCTCTGCATTATCACGCCCGCTTATTTCCAAGAAACTTGTAGAAATTGCTGTAGAAAGCGGCGCGACTGCAGTTGCACACGGCTGCACAGGAAAAGGAAACGACCAAGTGCGTTTTGAAGTTTCCATTAAATCACTGAACCCGGACTTGGAAGTTGTCGCTCCGGTGCGTGAGTGGGGATGGTCGCGTGATGAAGAAATCGCTTATGCCAAAGAGCACGATGTGCCGGTTCCAGTTAACCTGGATTCACCGTTTTCCATCGACATGAACCTATGGGGCCGTGCCAATGAATGCGGCATTTTAGAAGATCCATGGGCAACACCGCCGGCAGATGCATACGACATCACCAATGCACTGGAAGATACGCCGGACACGCCGGACATCGTGGAAATTGAATTTGTCAAAGGCGTGCCGACTAAATTGAACGGCGTTGCATACAAATTGACGGAACTGATTTTTGAATTGAACCATGTAGCCGGTAAACACGGCGTCGGCAGAATCGACCATGTAGAAAACAGATTGGTCGGCATCAAATCACGTGAGATTTATGAGGCGCCGGCGGCCATGACTTTGATTGCAGCGCATAAAGAACTTGAAGACATTACATTGGTTAAAGAAATGGCACATTTCAAGCCGGTCATCGAAAAGAAAATGACGGAATTGATTTATGAAGGCCTCTGGTTCTCGCCGCTGCGTACAGCGCTTCAGGCATTCCTGAAAGAAACACAGGAATTCGTCAACGGCACGGTGCGTGTGAAACTGTTTAAAGGACATGCCATTACTGAAGGACGCAAGTCGCCGAACTCGTTGTACAGCGAAGAACTGGCAACGTATTCGACAGATGATACATTCAACCACGCTTCTGCAGTGGGCTTTATTGAACTTTGGGGCTTGCCGACAGTCGTCAATTCGAAAATCAACAAGAAAGAAGTGGCGATTACCGAGCAGGTTAAAGAGAAGGTGCAGTCATGACCAAACTGTGGGGCGGCCGTTTCCAAAAGACGGCTGAACAGTGGGTCGATGAGTTCGGGGCATCGATTTCTTTTGACCAGAAGCTCGTACTCGAAGATTTGCTCGGCAGCATCGCGCACGTAAAAATGCTCGGCACTTGCGGCATCTTGCCGCAAGAAGACGCCGACTTGATTTTATCCGGCTTGGAGACCTTGCAGGAAAAAGCCAAGAACGGTGAACTGGCATACAGCGTGTCGAACGAAGACATTCACTTGAACTTGGAAAAATTCCTGATCGATGAAATCGGCCCGGTCGGCGGCAAACTCCATACAGGCAGAAGCCGCAACGACCAAGTTGCAACCGATATGCATCTTTATTTGAAAAACCGCGTAACGGAAATCGTGGACTTGATCAACGATTTCCAAACAGCCATCGTCGACCAGGCGGAAGCGCACGTGGAAACGGTTGTGCCGGGGTATACACATTTGCAGCGCGCACAGCCAATTTCATTCGGCCATCACTTGATGACATATTTTTGGATGCTCCAGCGCGACAAAGAACGCATGACAGAATCGCTTAAGCGTATTGATGTCTCGCCGCTTGGAGCGGGGGCGATGTCAGGGACGAGTTTTCCGATCGACCGCGAACTATCAGCCGAATTACTTGGCTTCTCAGGCGTCTATCAGAATAGCTTAGATGCTGTCAGCGACCGTGACTTTATTCTGGAATTCCTCAGCAATTCATCAATGCTCATGATGCACTTGTCCCGCTTTGCTGAAGAAATTATTTTGTGGTCAAGCGAGGAATTCCGTTTTATCGAACTTGACGATACGTTCTCTACAGGCTCCAGCATCATGCCGCAGAAGAAAAATCCGGATATGGCGGAACTGATCCGCGGGAAGACCGGCCGCGTCTACGGCAATCTGTTTGGTTTGCTGACGACGCTGAAAGGGCTGCCGCTCGCCTATAATAAAGATATGCAAGAAGACAAAGAAGGCATGTTCGACACGGTGCATACTTTGATGGGATCACTTCCGATCTTTGAAGGCATGATCCGCACGATGAACGTTAACACAGCTTCCATGGAAAAAGCCGTCAATTCCGATTTTTCCAATGCCACTGAACTGGCCGACTACTTGGCCGCAAAAGGCATGCCGTTCCGTGAAGCGCATGATGTAACTGGGAAACTCGTTTTCACGTGCATCCAGCGCGGTTATTATTTGAAAGATCTGCCGCTTGCTGATTTGCAGGCTGCCAGCTCGCTGATTGAAGAAGATATTTTTGATACCCTGATGCCGCAGACGGCCGTCAAACGCCGGACATCGCTCGGCG
>JASKZU010000231.1 GCA_030147455.1 Planococcus sp. (in: firmicutes)
GGGTGGCAGGATTGATCAACAATAGCCCCTGCACATCCGCATGACGGCTCGCTAAATCCAGACTCAACGTGCCGCCCATCGATTGGCCGACAACGTACACTGTGCTGCAAGTGCGCTTCAGCTCAAAGTAAGCCCGTTCCACTTCCGCATACCAATCAGCAGCTGAATATCGTTCGAGGTCCCGGCTGTCTGTCCCGTGCCCAGGAAGCCGAGGGCACGATACGGTAAAGCCGCGACTGTTCAAGATCTGCCCCAGCTCGCTGACGCTCTGCGGGGTGCCCAAAAAACCGTGGCACAGCAAAATGCCGGTCTGGCTGCCTTCCAGCACGAACGATTCGGCCTGCGGGATGACCGGATATGTTGGCTGTCCCATGCGACTCCTCCTGACTATGTATAGACTTCTTTAAATGGCCGGTTGGCGGGCCCAAGAAGCGATGGCTTCGATGTCTTCAGGGCTCGTCCGACAACAGCCCCCGATCAGCTCGGCGCCTGATTTATGCCAATGCTGCGCGCTGGCGCCAAAATCATTAGCCGCAGGCTGGTCGTTCCATGTTTTGCTGACGGCATCATATGCTTCCCCCGAATTCGGGTAGACGATGACCGGTTTAGCTGTCTTCGCTTTCACTTCTTTGACCAAAGAAGCGGTAAACTGCGGCGCCGAACAATTAATGCCGATTGCCGCTGCCTGTTCTTTCGTATCCAACCATTCTGCACAGGCGGAAATGGCTTCGCCGTCACTAATCGAGTGGCCGTCTTTGGCGCTAAAGCTGAACCACGCATAAACGCCCGGGAATTCTTCCAGCACTTTGATGATCGCTTTGGCTTCTGATAAACACGGAAGTGTTTCACACGCCAAGATGTCAGCGCCAGCTTCCGCTAAAATACGGATTCGTTCGCGGTGAAACGCCACCAACTCCTCTTCGCTCACCTTATAGTCGCCGCGGTATTCAGAGCCGTCTGATAGAAAAGCGCCGTACGGGCCGACAGACGCCGCAACAAGCGGCCGGGGACGGTTCGATTGGTCGCTGACACTTGCCCAGAATTCATTGCGCGCTTCTACGGCGAGGCGCACCGATTTCTGTATTAGTTCTATGGCTTGTTCTTCGCTCAAGCCGGTTCGCTGATAGCCTTCAATCGTCGCTTGGTAGCTGGCCGTGATTGCACAGTCGGCCCCTGCCTGAAAATAATCGCGGTGAACTTTTTTGATCAGTTCAGGGTTTTCCATCACGATTTTGGCCGACCACAGCTGGTCATTCAAATCGCAGCCATGCTTTTCAAGCTCTGTCGCCATGGCACCGTCTAAAATCAACACCGGGAAATCCGCTAAAATCTGTTGAATCGGGTTCATTAAAATCATCCTTTCTTGCCTTGAGGACCGGCCGTTACTCGGCAGCGACTGCTTTCCCCAAAAACTGCCTGGTTCTTTCGACTTGAGGGCGCGTAAACAGCTGTTCGGCTGTTCCTTCTTCGATGATGACGCCGTCTTCCATGAAAATGACGCGGTCGGAAATATCGCGTGCAAAGCTCAATTCATGCGTCACGATAAACATCGTCTTTCCTGTCTGCGCTACGCTTTTGATTGTCGCCAGCACTTCATCGACCAATTCCGGATCGAGAGAAGAAGTCGGCTCATCGAACAACAGCACTTCCGGATCGAGTGCAAGCGCACGGGCAATGCCGACTCGCTGCTGCTGGCCGCCGGACAATTGGGCTGGATAATGGTCCAGTTTGTTGGCCAGGCCGACTTTTTCCAAAATATCGACGCTTTTCTTTTTCGCGTCGTTTTTATTCATGTTTTTAACGCTCGTCAGGCCGATCATGACATTTTGCAGCACAGTGAAATTCTTGAATAAATTGTATTGCTGAAACACCATTCCCGTCGATGTCCGGAGTGCAAATATATCGGCTTTGCTGGCAGATTCGGCGTCGACTCGTTTGTCGCCGATTTCCACGATGCCGCTTGTCGGGTCTTCAAGAAAATTAATACAGCGCAGCAACGTCGACTTGCCTGAACCGCTCGGCCCAAGGATAGATACTACTTCGCCTTTTTCGACGTCTAAACTGATGCCCTTGAGCACATGATGGCTGTCGTAATATTTATGAATGTTTTCCAGTTTGATCATCAGGCTATCCCTCTTTCATATCTGCGCGCCCGCTTCTCGATCCGCACCAGCAAGCGTTCGACGATAATGCACAAAATCCAATACACAATCGAGACGGCTATGTATACTTCGAAAAACGCAAGTCCGCGGGATCCGAGAATTTTGGCTTGCCCCATAATATCGACAACGCCGATGATAAACACGAGCGACGTATCTTTAATTGTGCTGATAAACATATTGCCAAGATTCGGAATCGCGACAGATAACGCCTGCGGAAAAATGATTTTGAGCATCATTTGCGTAGGGGTCATGCCGATTGCTTTTGCAGCCTCGAATTGGCCGCGGTCGACCGATTCAATCGCCGAGCGGATCGTCTCGGACAGGTACGCACCTAGGTTAATGGAAAATGCCAATAGCGCATAGACCTCCGGCGGAATGCTGTTGACGTCCGCCGATTGTAGCCAGCCATATTCCAATTGAAAAAAGTAAATCACTTTCGGAATTCCGTAGAACACCAAATAAATTTGCACGAGTAAAGGAGTGCCCCGGATAAACGAGACGTAAATAGACGAAATGACATGCAGCACCGGCACTTTATAGATTTTGATCAATGCTGCAGCCATGCCGATAAACAAGCTCAAGATCAACGACCCGACTGCAATCCCGATAGTGATGGGCAGGCGTGAGGCGATAACGGGAAAGCTTTCGATTAAATAATTGATATCCAGTAAATTTTCCATGTTTTCTTTCCTTCCGAAAGCTTAGTCCGGGATATATTCTCCGCCGGTCCATTTTTTAGACAGTTCCGCTAATGTCCCGTCTTGCTTGAGCTCTTCCAGCACAGGATCAATCAATGCTTTAAGCTCTTCGCCTTGCTCAGCATGGTTTAACACGATGCCCATATTGTCGTTCACTAAAGGCTGCCCGACGATTTCCACGTCCAAATTGTTTTTCTCCAACACATTGTTCATCATGATCGGGTCGTTGACGTAAGCATCAACGCGGCCGTTTTGCACGTCCTGTAAAATCTCGAGCGGGTTTCCGCTTTCGCTGTATTTCAAATCGATCGGCTCGTCTGCTGTTTCGTTGTATTCTTCCAGAAGCAGCGTGTAGGAATCTCCGGCCAACGCGCCGACTTTCTTGCCTTCCAAATCTTCAATCGTCTGAATATCTTCTCTGCCTGTTTTTACGGCCAGAACGGTTTCAGCTGCGAAATACGATTCGTCCGTAAACAAATATTTGGCTTCGCGTTCAGGTGTTTTTGCCACTTGGTCCGCAATCGCCTGGATTTTATTCGACTCCAGCGCCAAGAACATGCTGTCCCACGGTACGGCGACCAGTTCGAATGAGTAGTCAGCCAATCGTTCGTCGATGGCTTCGATCACTTCGACGTCATAGCCTGTCAATTTGTTGTTGTCATCCGCAAAAGCGAAAGGCGGATAGTCGTTTTGTGTGCCGACTTTAATGACCTGTTCGCCCGATGCGCTTTGTGCCGGTTCCGATGAACAGCCGCTGAGTGCGGCAGCGGATGCCAGCAGGACGGCTGATACAGCTAGATAATTAGGTTTTTTCATAGGTAAAACTCCTTTTTCAACGAGAGAGTCGCAAGCTTTTCGATCAACCCAGCCATGCGCTATATGAACCTTGTGTGCAAAATCTTTCCGGTGCCCTGTCGCGCATTGGCGCTTGCCAGCTTGCCGAACCTCTTTTGGAAAATAAAAAAACCTCTTCCAATAGGAAAGAGGTTTTAGCCGAATTCTTATCTCTCAGAATAAAACACTCTGCAGGAATTAGCACCTCTCATAAACAAGTATGATGGTTGCTGGACGTCACAGGGCCTGTCCCTCAGTCTCTCTTGATAAGTTATTTAATTTTTCATATTACCGATAGTATTTGACAATCGTCCTTGTGTCAATGCTTTTTTTATTCGCGCGTTAGCTTCGGCAGGCATTTTCCCTGGAATTCATCCTCTCAAAACAACAAGTTCAGCAAAAAAGCAGTTTTTCTGAACTTCTATAAAAAATTGACAATCATTCGAATGTTCCCTACTATTCTAATAATACTTTCATGCTTTTATCAACGGGCTTGTACAGACTTTATACAGCCTGACCCCACCACAGAGCGGAGCGAACTAATCATGACCAGCAAAACCACTTACGATGTCGTCATCATCGGAGCAGGCACCATGGGAATGGCGGCCGGCGCTTTTTTAGCCAAGCAAAACGTCAAAACTTTATTGATCGACTCTTTTGATCCCCCGCATACAAACGGCAGCCATCACGGCGACACGCGCCTTATCCGCCATGCATACGGGGAAGGCAGGCACTACGTTACGTTAGTGAAGCGTGCCCAAGAGCTATGGGAAGACTTGGAGCGCGAGACAGGCTTCAGGATTTTTGAGAAAACAGGCGTTATTGGACTCGGCCCGGAAGAATCCCCGTTTCTCCGTGAATCCATCGCAGCGGCCGTAAAATACGAACTGCCGCTCGACATTTTAACGAGTGAAGAAATCAAGAACCGCTGGCCCGGCTTTTCTGTGCCGGATCATTTTATCGGCTGCTATGAAGCAAATTCCGGCATCATCTACAGCGAAAATGCCATCCGGGCTT
>JASKZU010000261.1 GCA_030147455.1 Planococcus sp. (in: firmicutes)
TAAAAGGGCGCTTTTCGCTTTTCTGTGCATAGGGATCGGCCTTTTACCAAATCAATTGTTCGAGAAACTTCAAGTTATCAATGGCCGCTTGAGGTGATCAAAGACAAAAAAATTATAAACGAGCGCCATCATGAGCGCCCAATGGCCATTTACGAAGTGCATCCCGGCACATGGAAGCGAAATGATACCGGGGAGTTTCTGACTTACCGGGAGTTTGCGGATAAGCTGATTCCGTACGTACTTGAGATGGGCTTCACTCACATTGAACTCCTGCCGATTACTGATCATCCGCTCGACGAATCATGGGGCTATCAAACCACTGGCTTTTTCTCGCCGACCAGCCGGTACGGAACGGCTGACGACTTGAAATATTTGGTCTCAGCGTGCACCCGAAATGGCCTTGGCTTAATTCTGGACTGGGTGCCTGGCCATTTTTGCGTAGATTTACACGCCTTGGCCCTATTCAATGGAGAGTTGCTTTACGAAGAAGTGCGCGAAGAACGCCGGGAAAATCCGGATTGGGGAACATTGAATTTTGATATCAATAAAGGCGAAGTAGTAAGCTTTATCCTCTCGAGCGCCCATTACTGGCTGGAAGAATTCAAGTTTGATGGATACCGGATGGACGCAATCGTCAATTTATTGTTTATCCCTAATATTAAAGAGCGTCCCCATAATAATGAAGGCGCTGACTTCCTGAGAAAACTGACGAGCAGCTTAAAACTCCATTATCCCGAAAAGTTGCTGATCGCAGAAGATGCCTGGCATTATCCGAAAGTTACCCATCCAGTTGAAGAAGGCGGAGTCGGCTTCGATTACAAATGGAATTTCGGCTGGATGCACGACACGTTGGAGTACGTGAAAACGCCGCCTGCCGAACGCTCAGGAGTCCACGGTAAAATAAACTTTTCGATGTTCTATCAATATCAAGAGCGTTACCAAGTCATTTTTTCCCATGATACAGTAGCTGACGGCCGGAAATCCTTGTTGAACAAACTGCCGGGAACAGAAGAAGAGCGTTTTCTGCAACTGCGCTTGCTGCTAGGCTTTCGGATGGCCCACCCCGGGAAAAAGTTGTTGTTCATGGGACAGGAATACGGCCATTTCGAAGAATGGGAATTTCAGCCAGAGCTCGACTGGGCAGCGCTTGAAACGCAGGAACATAAAACTGTGGCGGGCTTTATGAAAGAACTGCTTGCGTTTTACAGAAGCGAACGCGCATTTTTTGAACTCGATGATGAACGGGAAGGCTTTGCGTGGCTCGACGCTAACAACCACGAACAAAGCGTCGTTTCGTTTATCAGAAAAGGCTATTTACCGGAAGATGAATGCATCGTGTTGTGTAATTTCTCTGATCGGCATTACGAAAAATTCCGCACGGGCACTCCGGGACAAGGAAGCTATGAAGAAATTTTCTCTACTAATCTAGCTGCTTTTGGCGGTACGGCACAGCAGTTAGTGCCAGCAGCTGAAACGATCGGCATTCAGCACAATAATCAACCTTATTCGCTGAAAGTTGATTTGCCGCCGTTCACGATGAATATTTGGAAAAAAAGAAAAGATGGGAGTGACGTATTGTGAATGAAAAAGTAGTAGCGATGCTTCTCGCGGGCGGACAAGGAAGCCGCCTCAAATCATTGACTTATGATATTGCAAAACCCGCTATTCCATACGGTGGAAAATACCGCATCATCGATTTCCCGCTATCAAACTGTACCAATTCAGGCATCAGTACAGTCGGAGTATTGACGCAGTATCAGCCTCACGCGCTTCACCGTTATATCGGACTTGGTACGCCATGGGATTTGGACCGCCATCAGGGCGGCGTTACGATGCTGCCGCCTTATGCGGAAATCGATGGCATTAAATGGTATGCGGGAACAGCCAGTGCGATTTACCAGAACATTAACTTTCTAAGGAGCCATGCTCCGGATTACGTGCTTATTTTATCGGGCGATCACATTTACAAGATGGATTACGAGAAATTGGTGGACTACCACAAAGAAAAGCAGACGGATGTCACCATTTCCGTATTGGAAGTGCCGTGGGAAGAAGCAAGCCGCTTTGGCCTCGTCAACACTGATAACGAAATGAACATTACAGAATTTGTGGAAAAGCCAGAAAATCCGCAAAGCAACCTGGCATCTATGGGTGTATACGTATTCGACTGGGAATCGTTGGAGAAATACTTGGAAGCAGACAACCTCGATGAAGATTCTTCCCATGATTTCGGCAAAGACATTCTGCCGAAAATGCTTCGTGACGGTGAAAAGATGGTGGCATACCCGTTTAAAGGCTACTGGAAAGATGTCGGGACAGTTGATAGCCTTTGGGAAGCCAATATGGATTTGCTGGATCCGGAAGCGGGACTTGTACTGCATGATGCAGCTTGGAGAATTTACTCTTCCAATCCCCAACTGCCGCCGCAGGTTATTACGGAAACCGGTAAAGTGCAAGGATCAATGGTTAATGAAGGATGCGTCATCAGCGGGACCGTAAAAGGTTCGGTTATTTTTCAAAACGTAAAAGTAGAATGCGGCGCAGTCGTTGAAGACAGCGTCGTAATGAGCGGGACCAACGTTGGAAAAGATGCACATTTAAAGCGTGTTATCGTTCCGCCTGACGTGGAAGTGCCGGAAGGATACCGCCTTGCCGACCCGGTAGAAGGCATTACGCTGTTAACCCAAGATTTGGTCGATTCATGGAAGGAGAGTGCGCAAAGATGAGTTTACTGGCTGCACTGGACGCTTCAGTTAAAGTCGCGGGACTGCAAGATTTGACGCTTCATCGCTCGGTTTCATCCATTCCGTTTGCCGGGCGTTATCGGCAGATTGATTTTCCGTTATCCAATATCGTCAATGCGGACATCAATGCAGTAGGCATCTTTGCTTCTGCTCCGTATGCGTCGCTGATTGACCACATCGGAGTCGGGAAAAGCTGGGACTTGGACCGCCGCAAAGAAGGCTTGTTCTTCTTGCCGACAACCCATCAAAACGGAGGCATTGCTACGGTCGGATCGTTCCACAACTTTGAAGAACACATCCAATTTTTCGAAAAAAGCCGCCAAAAGCATGTCGTTGTCACAAGCAGTTTCGTGGTGGGGCAATTGGATTACAAAGATATGCTGGCTCATCATCTGGCTTCTGGAAATGATATTACCGAAGCGGTGGGAGCGAACGGCTCGTTGAAATCCTATATTCTGTCCCGCGAGTTGATTTTGGAGTTGATTCGAACGCACCGCGAAAAGCGCATTCTCAGCGTCGAGGACTTGGTGAATTTGAAAAAAGCGCCATATACCTATGGTGTATACGAATACAAAGGCTATTTTGCAATTATCGATTCGGTCGAGCAGTATTTCAAAGAATCAATGGGCCTGCTGGATGAAAACAACCGACGCTTGCTGTTTTTGCCGCAGGCGCCGATTTATACAAAAGTGAAAGACGAGCCGCCGACGCTTTATTTTGAAGGGTCTAATGTATCGATGGCCATGATCGCAAACGGCAGCAATATTAAAGGAAGCGTCAAAGACAGCATCA
>JASKZU010000308.1 GCA_030147455.1 Planococcus sp. (in: firmicutes)
CGGCAGCGAATCCGGTGCTGCCGTTACTTCAACTTCCGCGTCTTTGGATCCGAAGCCGAAAAACCCCTTTTTTCCTTCTTCAATAACGCGGATCGTTACTTGTTCGCGTGATTTTCCCAATTTCTCCAAGGCTGCTGCAATTGCTTCATCAACCGTTTTCCCCGTTTGTGTCAGCTGCTTCACTTTTTAGCCCCTCCTGCTTTCGTTTTAACAGGTTGCTGTACTGCTTTCTTTTCCCATGGACGGTAAATAAACATGTTTTGAATGATGGAAATGATATTTCCGATTACCCAGTACAATGTCAGTGCGGACGGAAGGATAATCCCGAATCCGATAATCATCACCGGCATAAAATACATCATGGCTTTCATTTGCGGATTGTCCATAGCAGGACCCGTGCGCAAGACGATCAATTGCATGACACCGGCTGTAATGGCCAGGATGATGCTTGGCTCTGCCAAAGGGAAAATCAAAAATGTGCCAAGATCGATTTCCGGCGTTGCGTTCATCCGGCTGATGGCGTGGTAAAAACCGATCAGAATCGGCATTTGAATCAAAACCGGCAAACAACCAGCCATTGGGTTAACGCCTTTTTCTTGGAACATCGCCATCATTTCCTGCTGGTATTTCTGTTGGGTGACGGCGTCTTTCGATTTGTATTTCTCTTTTAGTTTAGCCAATTCCGGCTGAATTTCCTGCATGCGCTTTGAACTTTTCGTTTGCTTGATCATAAGCGGCAATAGCGCCAAACGAATGAGGATCGTTACGGCAATGATTCCCAATCCGTATGTACCCAGGAAGTTTTTGAAGAACGTAATGATCGAGACTAACGGCCAGACAACAAACTCATTCCAAAATCCTTCGCTTTGGTCGCTGATCGGCTGATCAAACTGCATACACCCGGACAATAACAAGGCGATGGCTGCCAGAGCAAAGAGTAATCCTGTTCTTTTCTTCACTTTGTTTCCCCCAAACTCTATTCACTTACTTTCTATAGTAACATCCGGACAAACCGGCATCTACTTCTTCGGCAAAGCACGCGCAATTTTCAATACATGCTCCAAACTTTTCTTGCTTTCATGAAAATCCAAGTTGGCCGCCTGTGGTCGGGCGATGATAACATAATCGGCGTTTGGCGAAAGGTCGCTCTTTAATTCCAGGAAGGCCTGGCGGATAAAGCGCTTAACACGATTGCGTGCGACGGCATTGCCGACTTTTTTGCTGACGGAAAGGCCGATGCGGAATTCTTCCTGGTCGCCTTTTAGCATATAGACGATAAACTGCCGGTTCGCAAACGATTTTCCTTTTTTAAAAACGCGCTGAAACTCTGTGTTTTTCTTGATCCGTTGCTGCTTATTCATTTTTTCACCTGCTACCTGCTTATTTTGATGCATTTTCGCCTAAATCCGGCGAAAAAGAAAAAAAAGACCACTGATATGCGGTCAGTGGACTTTAAGCTGATAGTACTTTTCTTCCTTTACGACGACGTGCAGCGAGAACTCGACGTCCGTTCTTAGTGCTCATGCGTGCTCTGAAGCCGTGCACTTTGCTGTGTTTGCGTTTATTTGGTTGGTATGTGCGCAATGTCATGACTTTACACCTCCTATATAAAAGTTAACTATTTTCTAAAGACAGTCTCGACTATTATAAGGGCGCAGTATCGAATCTGTCAATGCTTTCTTTTGGATGCAGGGGATTCGGTAAAGATTTAAAAAAGATAAGTTATACACAATCTGCCTCCTCCAGCAGTGTACTTCCTGTGATTCGAATTTTTTCGAAAATGAATTATCCACACCCCTTATCGACAGCTTTTTCACATAGGAACTGCCTGTGGATATTGACAATGTGCACAAACCGCGCTGTGTGGATAAGTGAAAGAAAGGCTTGTAATGTCTACCGATTTTTGATAACATTGTTTTGTTTTCACTTGTTAACAATTTCTATCCCTAAATAGTTATCCACATATTGTGGGTAAGGTGTGGATAGTTTTCCCCAAGCCTGTTTGCAAATGTTATCCACAGGCTGTGGTTTTGTGTATGGTATACTGTAAAAAAATCTTTACATATAAAGGAGATACACTATTGGAACACTTAGACGAAATTTGGTCGAGTGTCTTAGCCCAAGTCGAAAAAAGAATCTCCAAGCCTAGTTTTGAAACCTGGCTCAAATCAACAAAGCTGTTGTCTTATAAAGAAGATACTGTCACTATTTCCGCCCCCAATTCGTTTGCGCGCGACTGGCTTGAAAACCATTACGTGCACTTGATCACGGGCATCCTGACAGATCTTACCGGAGATGAACTGCTCATTAAATTTGTTGTGCCAAAAGATCAGGATATGGATGATTTCCAGCTTCCAGCCCCCCGCATCAAGCCGGGACAGGCGGAGCAGCAAGAGTTTTTGCCGGGTATGCTGAACCCGAAGTACACGTTTGACACATTCGTCATCGGTTCCGGAAACCGCTTTGCACACGCTGCTTCACTGGCTGTTGCAGAAGCGCCCGCAAAAGCTTACAATCCGCTTTTCATCTATGGAGGCGTAGGACTTGGCAAGACCCACCTAATGCACGCAATCGGACATTACGTAATCGAACACAATCCGGACGCCAAAGTTGTTTATTTGTCGTCTGAAAAATTCACCAATGAATTTATCAACTCGATTCGCGATAACCAAACAGTCGATTTCCGCAATAAATACCGAAATGTGGATATCCTTCTTATTGATGACATTCAATTTTTGGCCGGAAAAGAACAAACGCAAGAAGAATTTTTCCATACATTCAATACGCTGCACGAGGAATCCAAACAAATCATCATCTCGAGCGACCGGCCGCCAAAAGAAATTCCAACGCTTGAAGACCGCTTGCGGTCACGCTTTGAATGGGGCTTAATCACTGATATCACACCGCCGGATCTGGAAACACGGATCGCTATTTTGCGTAAAAAAGCGAAAGCCGATGGTCTCGATATTCCAAACGATGTCATGACGTACATTGCCAACTCCATCGATTCCAATATTCGTGAGCTCGAAGGTGCTTTGATCCGCGTGGTTGCTTATTCTTCACTGATCAACCGCGATATGAGCGCAGAGCTGGCAGCCGAAGCACTAAAAGACATCATGCCGAATACAAAACCGAAAGTCATCACGATTTTAGACATTCAAAACGCAGTCGGCGAGCAGTTTAACGTAAAGCTCGACGACTTTAAAACAAAGCGCCGTACAAAAGACATCGCCTACCCAAGGCAGATCGCCATGTATTTGTCGCGTGAAATGACGGATTTCTCATTGCCGAAAATCGGCGAGGAATTCGGCGGCCGCGACCACACGACCGTTATTCACGCACACGAGAAAATCAATACGATGCTGAAGGAAAATCAGCAGCTTCAACAAGACGTCAAGGAAATCCGTAGCGCACTTGGCAAATAAAGCTGTGGATAACAGCTATTTTTGCTAAGCAGTTTATGCACAGTTTGTCTACATGTGGATAAGCTGCTTTTGCTGCTCTTTTTGGGCTTATCCACATATTCACAGCCCCTACTACTATTACTGTCTTTTAAGTTCTATAACTAAAATATATATATAAGCGAGGTTCGAGAATGAAATTCGAGATAAAACGTGAACGATTAGTCGATGGTTTGAATGATGTAATGAAAGCAGTCAGCTCCAAAACAACGATCCCAATTTTGACAGGAATCAAAATGGATGTATCCACAGAAGGAATGCGTTTAACAGGAAGCGATTCAGATATTACAATTCAGACGTTTATTCCAGCAGAAGAAGATGGAGAGCGGTTGATCGATGTAAGCGAAGGTGGAAGTATTGTTCTTCAAGCAAAAGTATTTGGGGAAATCATCCGCAAATTGCCTACTAATGAAGTTGAAATCGAAATTACAGGCAACTTCCAGACACACATCCGTTCAGGAAAGTCAGAATTCCATTTGATTGGGCTGGATGCAATGGATTATCCACAATTACCGGATATCCAGGACGACCGCATTTTCACGATTCCAGCAGATTTGTTGAAAACGATCAACAGAGAAACAGTATTTGCTGTGTCAAGTTCTGAAACACGCCCGGTACTGACGGGTGTTCACTGGGAAGTTAAAGACGGGGAATTGGTATGCGTTGCTACTGACAGCCACCGTCTGGCACGCCGCAAAACCAAGCTTGAAACATTGCCAGAAGGCGAATACAGCGTTGTTATTCCAGGAAAGAGCCTGAACGAATTAAACAAAATTCTTGATGATACGTCTGATGCGGTTGAAATTGTCATGACCAATCAGCAAGTCTTGTTTAAATCCAAGCACATTCTATTTTTCTCACGCTTATTGGAAGGAAATTACCCAGACACGTCGCGTTTGATTCCATCCGAATACAAAACGACCGTTACAGTAAATGGCCGTTCGCTGCTTCAGGCAATCGACCGGGCGTCGTTGCTGGCGCGTGAAGAACGCAACAACGTTGTGCGTTTTTCAACAAATGAAGGCAGCGAGGTTGAAGTCTCGTCTAATTCCCCGGAAGTCGGAAAAGTAGAAGAGCAGCTGCAAGCACAAAGCGTAGAGGGAGAAGAGCTGAAAATCTCCTTTAGCGCGAAATTCATGATGGATGCACTCAAAGCGATTGATGGGCAGGATGTCGTTATCCAGTTCACAGGAGCTATGCGCCCATTTATTTTGAAATCGGCATTGGACGACTCAATTCTTCAATTGATTCTTCCAGTCCGGACCTATTAATTTGAATCAAAACCTTCAGGATAGCCCGTAAAGGCTATCCTTTTTACTTATGGGGGCAAATAGAGTAAAATAGAGGGATAGACTATGAATCGAAGGATGAGTGCATTTTGAAGGAAATCGGGATTGAGACAGAATATATTACATTGGGGCAACTGCTTAAAATGACAGATACAATCAGTTCAGGCGGAATGGCTAAATGGTTTTTAAGCGAGCACGAAGTTATGGTCAACGGAGAAGCAGAAGATCGCAGAGGGCGTAAACTGCGCCCGGAAGACACTGTCAGCATTCCAGGGACGGGGGAATTCCGTATCGTCGTTGCCGAAGGCATGAGCTTCGATGCGGATTGACCGCCTTGAATTAGCCAATTACCGCAACTATGAGTCGCTTACACTCGAATTTTCCCCGGAAATCAATGTCTTTATCGGCGAAAACGCTCAAGGCAAAACCAATATCATGGAATCGCTTTACGTGTTGTCCATGGCAAAATCGCACCGGACAAGCAATGACAAAGAATTGATACGCTGGGACGCGGAATATGGTAAAATTAAAGCTGATGTGCTCCGGAAATACGGCAAATTGCCGTTGGAAATCAGCTTTTCCAAAAAAGGCAAAAGTGCCAAGGTCAATCACCTGGAGCAAAAGCGGCTGAGTGATTATATCGGCCAATTAAACGTCGTCATGTTCGCTCCTGAAGACCTTCACTTGGTTAAAGGCAGCCCGCAGGTCAGACGTCGCTTTATCGATATGGAAATCGGCCAGATTTCGCCGGTTTACCTGCACGATCTCGTCAATTACCAAAAGCTGCTGAAGCAGCGCAATCATATATTGAAACAAAACTACGGCAAACAAGCAGTCAATGACGTGATGTTCGAAGTGTACAACGAGCAATTCATTGAAGCGGCTGTAAAAATCATTCGAAAAAGATTCCAATTTATGGAATTGCTCCAGAAGTGGGCAGAACCGATTCATCACGGCATTTCCCGTGGGCTTGAACAATTGCAGATCCGCTATCAGCCGATTAGCGGCCTTAAGCCCGAATGGACGCCTGAAGAGATGGCGTCCTTTTTAGAGCAAAAGCTTCAGGAAGTGAAAAAGCGCGAACTGGACCGCGGCGTCACACTTGTCGGCCCTCACCGTGATGATCTTCAATTTATGGTCAACGGCTATGATGTCCAGACTTACGGTTCCCAGGGCCAGCAGCGAACAACAGCGTTGTCGCTGAAGCTTGCGGAAATCGAACTGATCAAGCAGGAAGTCGGCGAAGCGCCGGTTCTTCTGCTTGATGATGTATTGTCGGAACTCGACGATTACCGCCAGTCGCATTTGTTGAATACGATTCGCGGTTCTGTCCAGACGTTTGTCACAACGACCAGCGTCGAAGGCATTCAGCACGATACGATTCAAAGCGCCCGTCTTTTTGAAGTGACGAAAGGGACGGTCAAGGAGTGACGGGGCATGTATGTTCAAATCGCATCATCACAGCTGATTTCAACTGATGAAATCATTGCGGTAGTCGATCCCGAACACTATGTGCCGTCTGCTTTTGTGCGGCTTTTAGTGCCGACCTCAGCCGTAAAATCCTATGTTGTGACAGACGACTTTATTTACGGATCTCCTTACAAAGCGCAGGCACTATTGAAGAAAATTCAGGAAAACCGGTTATAGGCAGTTTTGAAATACGAGTTGCAGAGAAAGAGCAGGTGAATGGAATGGCTATGGAAGATACAGATCTTCAGCAATCATATGGCGCCAATCAGATTCAGGTATTGGAAGGCTTAGAAGCGGTTCGGAAACGGCCGGGTATGTATATAGGTTCTACGGGATCAAGAGGATTGCACCACTTGGTATGGGAAATTGTGGATAACAGCATTGACGAAGCCCTTGCCGGCTACTGCGATGAAATCCGCGTGACGATCGAACAAGGCGACTGGATCCGTGTAGAAGACAACGGACGTGGAATCCCAGTTGATATGCAGGAAAAAATGGGTCGTCCGGCAGTCGAAGTCATCATGACTGTGCTGCATGCCGGCGGTAAATTCGGCGGCGGCGGCTATAAAGTATCCGGCGGCCTTCATGGCGTTGGGGCTTCAGTCGTTAACGCATTGTCTAAAACGACTGAAGTTTATGTTCACCGGGACGGCAAGCGCCATTTTATCCAATTTGAACGCGGCGCTGTCACGAAAGAACTGGGCGTAATCGGAGAAGCCGAAAAAACAGGCACAACGATTCGATTCCAAGCAGACGAACAAATCTTTAAAGAAACGACCGTATATGAGTTTGATATTCTTGACCATCGCTTGCGCGAACTGGCGTATTTAAACCGCGGGTTGAAAATTGTCGTGGCAGATGAGCGGGAAGGCCACCCCCAGGAAAAGACATACCACTACGAGGGCGGCATCAAGTCCTATGTAGAGCATTTGAACAAATCAAAAGATCCGCTTCACGAAGAAGCCATTTTTGTCGAATCCGAACGCGACGGCATCAACGTGGAAGTTGCGATGCAGTATAATGCAGGATTTGCGGCGAATATTTTCTCGTTTGCCAACAATATCAGCACGCACGAAGGCGGAACACACGAATCCGGCTTTAAAACAGCGCTCACGCGCGTTATCAATGACTATGGCCGCAAAAACGGCATTTTAAAAGACGCCGAAGCCAACCTGACCGGTGAAGATGTCCGTGAAGGCTTGACAGCCATCATTTCCGTCAAACACCCGGATCCCCAGTTTGAAGGCCAAACAAAAACAAAACTCGGCAATACCGAAGTTTCGACTATCGTCAATAACCTGTTTTCGGGCGGATTTGAACGCTTTTTGCTGGAAAACCCCGCAATAGCGAAGAAAATCGTCGAAAAAGGGATTATGGCTTCCCATGCACGGATGGCTGCCAAAAAAGCACGTGAATTTACGCGCCGGAAATCAGTCTTGGAAGTATCCAGCTTGCCTGGTAAACTTGCCGACTGTTCTTCACGCGACCCGAAAATCAGCGAAATCTACATCGTAGAGGGCGACTCGGCAGGCGGATCGGCCAAATCCGGACGCGACCGCCATTTCCAGGCAATCTTGCCGCTTCGAGGAAAAATCCTCAACGTTGAAAAAGCCCGCCTGGACAAAATCTTGGTGAACGCGGAAATCCGCAACATTATTACAGCGCTCGGCACCGGCATTGGCGAAGAATTCAACTTGGCTAAAGCCCGCTATCACCGGATCATTATCATGACAGATGCCGATGTGGACGGCGCCCATATCCGGACACTTCTGTTGACATTCTTGTTCCGTTACATGCGTCCATTGATCGAAGCTGGCTATATTTACATCGCACAGCCGCCGTTGTTCCAAATCAAACAAGGCAAACATGTCGATTACGTGTATTCTGACGCCCAGTTGAAAGCGGCGCTAGCTGAACTGCCGGCAACGCCGAAACCACATGTCCAGCGCTATAAAGGACTTGGGGAAATGAACGCGGAACAGCTATGGGATACAACTATGGATCCGGATTTCCGGACATTGCTGCAAGTAACGCTTGAAGACGCCATCACTGCGGATGAAACATTCCATATGCTGATGGGCGACGACGTGGAACCGCGCCGCAACTTCATCGAAGAAAATGCTAGTTACGTTAAGAATTTGGATGTTTAACGCATCAAGAGTTGAGAGGGGGCTGCGGACGTGGCACAACGATCAGGCAGCGGAGTAGAAGAAATTAATATCAGCACAGAGATGCGCACGTCATTTCTCGATTATGCAATGAGTGTTATCGTCTCGCGTGCATTACCGGATGTTCGTGATGGGCTGAAGCCGGTGCATCGGCGTATTCTATATGCGATGCACGACCTCGGAATCACAGCGGACAAAGGCTATAAAAAATCGGCGCGTATCGTCGGCGATGTAATCGGTAAATACCATCCGCACGGCGACAGCGCGGTGTATGAAACGATGGTACGGATGGCACAGGATTTCAGCTATCGCTATATGCTTGTTGACGGACACGGCAATTTCGGGTCGGTTGACGGCGATGCGGCAGCAGCCATGCGTTACACAGAGTCTAAAATGTCGAAGATTTCGATGGAAATCCTGCGTGATTTGAACAAAAACACAATCGATTACCAGGAAAACTATGACGGCCAGGAAAAAGAACCGGTCGTTTTGCCGAGCCGTTTCCCGAACTTGCTCGTCAACGGAACGTCCGGCATCGCGGTCGGAATGGCCACAAACATCCCGCCGCACAATCTTGGGGAAACGATCGACGCGGTTCTTGCGTTGGCGGACAACCCAGCTATTACTACAGAAGAATTGCTGGAATATTTGCCAGGCCCTGATTTTCCGACCGGAGGCATCATCCTCGGACGGAGCGGCATCCGCCGCGCCTACGAAACCGGCAAAGGTTCGGTGTTGATTCGTGCGGTCGTTGAGATTGAAACAAAGCCAAACGGCAAAGAAACGATTTTGATCCATGAACTTCCTTACCAAGTGAACAAAGCGCGGTTGATTGAAAAAATCGCCGAGCTTGTGCGTGATAAAAAAATCGACGGCATTACCGACCTGCGCGACGAATCCGACCGCAACGGCATGCGTGTCGTCATCGAAGTGCGCCGGGATGCCAGCGCCAATGTGCTGTTGAACAACCTGTACAAGCAAACGGCGATGCAGACGAGCTTCGGCATCAACATGCTGGCACTCGTGGATGGCCAGCCGAAAGTACTGGGCTTGAAAGATGTTCTTTATCATTACCTGGAGCACCAAAAAGTCGTTATTCGCCGCCGTACGCAGTTTGATCTGCAAAAAGCGGAAGACCGTGCACACATTCTTGAAGGCCTGAGGATTGCACTCGATCATATCGATGCGATTATTGCGCTGATCCGCGGATCTCAAACAGCAGAAGAAGCACGCAACGGCTTGATGAACAACTTCAATTTGTCAGAGCGGCAATCCCAAGCTATTTTGGATATGCGCCTTCAGCGGTTGACTGGTCTCGAACGAGATAAAATCGAAGAAGAATACCTCGGCCTTGTCGCGCTTATTAACGAGCTGCGTGAGATTTTGGCGAACGAATCGAAAATTCTTGAAATCATCCGTGAAGAAATCCTGGAAATTAAAGAGCGCTTCAATGATGCACGCCGGACAGAAATTACAGTCGGCGGCACGGAAATGTTTGAAGACGAAGACCTTATCCCACGGGAAGCGTCTGTTCTGACATTGACGCACAACGGCTATATCAAACGTTTGCCGGCCAATACGTACCGCAGCCAAAAGCGCGGCGGACGCGGCGTGCAGGGAATGGGCACAAACGAAGATGATTTTGTAGAGCACCTTCTATATACTTCAACACACGATACGATCCTTTTCTTCACGAGCGAAGGAAAAGTTTATCGCAAAAAGGGCTATCAAGTTCCTGAATATGGCCGGACAGCAAAAGGCTTGCCACTCGTCAACTTGCTGGAAATCGGGAAAAACGAAAAAGTCACAGCTGTCATCCGCGTAGAAGAGTTTAAAGAAGATGCATTCTTCTTCTTTACGACACGTCAAGGGCTCAGCAAACGAACGCCAGTGACGAGCTATGCCAACATCCGCCAAAACGGATTGATTGCCCTTAACTTGAAAGAAGATGACGAGCTGATCTCAGTGAAGCTGACGGACGGCAAAAAAGAAATCGTTATCGGAACACAAGACGGTGCGTTGATTCGTTTCCCGGAAACCGATATTCGCAGCATGGGCCGTGCAGCAAGCGGAGTACGCGGGATTCGACTGCGTGAAGGCGATAAGGTAGTAGGGATGGAAATCCTGGAGACAGGTGACGAAATTCTGGTCATCACCGAAAACGGCTACGGCAAACGCACAAAAGAAGAAGAATACCGCGTTCAGTCCCGTGGAGGCATGGGAATCAAGACGTGCCACATCACGGAGAAAAATGGACCGCTGGTGGCAGTTCGTTCTATTAATGGAACAGAAGACATCATGCTCATTACACAGCATGGCGTGTTGATCCGGATGGACGTTGAAGATATTTCTACGACCGGCAGAAACACGCAAGGCGTCCGACTGATCCGTCTTGGCGACGAAGAAGTGGTGGCAACCGTCACCAAAGTCAAAAAAGACTT
>JASKZU010000312.1 GCA_030147455.1 Planococcus sp. (in: firmicutes)
CCACAGCAAATAAGTAGATTGCGGCCGGCGGACTTGGAGTCCGGGCACTTCGCGCTCCAGCCGCTTGACTGCATAATCGATATGGCTGGATAATACTTCGAGCAATTCACTTAGCCATTCACCGCCTTGTTCGTAGGCGGCTTTCCAGGCGACAGGCGCAAAAGCATTCAGTGAGCCTGTGCCATGTGCAAGCATGTGCTGCTCGAGGCGGCTGCGCTTCGCGTCATCCGATGCGACGATCATAGCTGCCTGAATGCCCGCCAAGTTGAACGTCTTTGTTGGAGCCAGGCAAGTAAACACACGGTCGCGCTCATCGCCTGCTGCAGCGAGTAAAGGAACATGGACGCCGCCCGCATGAACCAAGTCGCTGTGGATTTCATCCGATAAAATCAGCACATCATACTGGGTGCACAAGCGGACGATTCGCTGGAGTTCCTCCTGGCTCCACAGCTTTCCGCCAGGATTGTGCGGATTGCACAAAATGAACAGGTGCGCTTTTTTCAGCTTTTCCTCAAAATCCTCGAAATCGAGCGCATAATTGCCGCTGTTTTGTTCGACTAAATTTGAATACAGCACATTGCGCCCTAAGTTTTTCGGGATCGAGAAAAACGGAGGATAAACAGGCGGCGTGACGAGTACGTTGTCGCCGATTTCTGTAAACACATCAACGATGCTTGCGATTGCCGGAATAACGCCTTGATGAAAAATCATCCAGTCGGTGTCGATTGACAGTCCATGGCGCTGTTTTTGCCAAGCGGCAGCTGCTGTTTTACATTCGCTGCAAATATAGGAATAGCCGAATATCGGATGTTCCAACCGTTCACGCAATGCATCGGTTACAACAGGAGGCGCAGGAAAGTCCATATCCGCTACCCACATTGGCAAAATGTCATGCGCATCTGGAACTCCATAAATTTCCTCGATCCGCTCCCATTTGACGGAACGGCTGTTTCGGCGATCGTGCACTTGTTCGAACAAACTCAAGGCAATCCCTCTTTTCTTTTTTAGCTTCTATGATATTATAGCTGGTAACGCTACAGGAATGATAGGTGAAAACGAATGGATGCAAGAGAGATGAACAGGCGGGCGCGAAGGGTTATGGAGGAATGGGATCCATTCTCGGTCGGTGAAGACCAATACGAAATGGAAACGGACGGTGTGATCGCTGAACTGCATCAACTGGACCATCCGACAGATCTTGCTAAAGCAATCCAGTCTATCTACAGGCTTTCTTTTGACCAGTGGATTCCACTGGAGAAATGCGTGTCGGTTTCATACAAGCTTCTGGCTTTGAAATATGAAGCAAACGCCATTATCTAAATGCACCAAAATAAAAAAGCTCCGGCAATTTGCCGCAGCTTTTTTATTTTGGTGCTTCAACCCCGTCCATTAAGTTGGAGGCGGGTACTTCGAGTGCATTGGATAAGACAAGGATTGTCCGGACGGACGGTACTTCTTCGCCGCTTTCATAAGATTCAAGGCGTGCTGTGCCGATGCGTGTTTTCAAAGACAAGTCATCAAGCGACAGGTTGCGTTCTTCTCTCAGCATTCTCAATTGGGTGTGCAAATCTTTTTTCAAAGCCATACACTCCTTTTCATAAAAATCCTTCTGGCACTATTATACCACGCTGGCAAACATTACCGGCAATAGAGTTGTGGCAGTTTTTGAACAATGGCTGCCTAAGAGAAAATTTGGATGATGCCGTTGACAAACACGACAACAATGGCGATCGGAGCTACATACCGCACAAGAATGCGCCAAATATCCACCCATGTCGTTTGCTGCGTCAACTCATCGTGTGCATCCTTATTGGTCAACACATAGCCGGCGAACAGCGAAGTGAACAACGCCCCAAGCGGAAGCCCGATTCGGCTTGTTAAGATGTCGACAAAATCAAAGAATGTATATCCGAAGAACATAGGTGAACTCATCACGCCGAAAGAAAGGGCGCTTGGGATGCCGACAACAAAAATAGCAAGTCCAAGGATAAACGCCAATCTGCGGCGGCGGTCGTATTTGTTTTTAACGGCAATCGATACGACGATCTCGAGCATCGATATCGATGACGTCAATGTGGCAAACAACAGCAGCACAAAGAAAATGATGATCAAGAATTGGCCCATGAACAATTGGTCAAAAATGGCTGGAATGATGATGAATACAAGGCCTGGGCCTTGGTCCGGCAAATAATCCAGTGCAAAGACCGCTGGGAATATGATCAACCCTGCCATGATGGAAATGATGATATTGAGCGACACGACGCTGACGGCAGAACGTGTCAGGTTTTCATTTTTTTGCAGATAAGAAGCATAGGTGATCATGCCGGCTACGCCTACGCTCAATGAGAAAAAGGCTTGACCGAGCGCGACCAGCGCCGTTTGGAAGTTAAAGAACGACCAGTCGGGAATGAACATAAAACGGACGCCTTCCATGGCGCCGTCAAGCGTCAGTGAGCGAACCATAAGCACAACGAAGAAAATCAGCAGCGCAGGCATCATGATTTTGCTGGCCCGTTCAATGCCGGACTTGATGCCGCCTTGAACGATCCAAATCGTCAAGCCCATAAAGGCTGCCTGTGCAACGAGCACTTCCAGTGGATTGCTGATGATGCTTCCGAAAAGATTGGCGAAATTTTCATCCCCGAGCCCTGACAGCTGCATTGTGACGGAGCGGACAAGATACGACAGCACCCAGCCTCCGACGACACTGTAAAAAGACAGAATCAAGAAAGAAAAGATAAATCCGGACCAGCCGATCAAATACCAAGGCTTTCCGGGTGCCTGTTTTTTTAACCCACTGACGGCATCTGCCTGCCCGCGGCGCCCGATAACAAATTCAGCAATCAAAACCGGCAAACCGATCAAGACGGTGCTGAGGATAAACAGTAAGATAAAAACGCTTCCCCCGTTTGCCCCGGTTTCGTACGGGAACTTCCAGATCGCCCCGAGGCCGATTGCGCTGCCGGCTGCTGCGAGGATAAACCCGATCTTGGACGTCCATTGTTCACGTGCTTTCATAATTGGTTCCCCCTAATTCAATTGGATTTCCCTATTTTACATGAGCGCCCCTAAAAAAAATAGAAATATTTAAAATGATGCAGATAATATTCTGTATAATAGAAATAAAAGGAAATTCGGGAGAGTGAAAGGAGATAGGAGAATGGCAACCAACAAACAGGCGGATGCTGGTGGCAGGAATTTGGAGAGCGGATTGTTTGATCAAAAAAAATCGCAACTTCAGCGTTTGGCTTACCAAAACGGCTGGAGCGAAAAAGATATCCCTCATTTTATGGAAGAACTGAGAATGCGCCTTTTGGAACTGGATGCACCGGATGCGGAATCAGAACTGGGGCTTTACCAGTCGGCAAGCGCCGTTTTGCTGAGTGGCAGCTATTCAATGAACGACGGTGCGCTGATTGGATTTCACGAAGACCGGGAAACTCATATCGCACTCCAAAAACTTGCCCCGCAGGAGCGCCTGCTTATCTTACTATGCCTAGTAGAAGGCCGTGACCGTTCTTTTGCTGTCCGTGTGCTCGAATTAGAAGAGCAAAAAGCCTCTGAACAGCTGGGAAAAGCAGAGTCGCTGCTATGTGAGGGATTGTCGTTGGAAAACCCCGTACAGCTGCATCAGCGTCTTGGGTTTTTAGCCAAGTCTTATACACGGATTAAGCTTCCAGAGCTGGATGCGGTGTCTGCACCTGAAACAACCGAATCGACCGTTCCTGTTCCGGCAACTGAAAAGCCGAAAGTAAAAAAGCCGGTTATGTGGGCAGTAGGAGCAAGCCTGGCATTGCTAGCCGTCATCAT
>JASKZU010000314.1 GCA_030147455.1 Planococcus sp. (in: firmicutes)
GTTATGCCTTGATTGTGTCGGAATTTTAGCTATATAATGAATATTGTAAGCGCATTCATACAAAAGGGGTGTAGGATATGAATTTCGATTTGACGCAGGAACAACAAATGATTAAAAAGACGATGCGGGAATTTGCCGATAAAGTGGTGGCTCCTGGAGCGATCGAACGCGACCGTACAAAACGATTTCCAAAAGAAGCATTCAAACAGCTGTCCGACATGGGGATGATGGGGTTGCCGTTTGATGAAGCTTATGGAGGAGCGGGAGCGGATACGACAAGCTTTGCGATCGTTACAGAAGAATTAAGCCGTGTCTGTGCTTCTACAGGCATTACCTATTCAGCACATATTTCGCTTGGCGGGGCGCCGCTTAGCTTGTTTGGCACAGAACAACAGAAACAAAAATATTTAGCTCCGATTTGTGCAGGAGAGTCGTTCGGCGCTTTTGGGTTAACAGAACCGAATGCCGGATCGGATGCGGGCGGAACCGAAACACGCGCGGTCGAAGAAGGCGATGAATGGGTGATCAATGGCTCTAAGGTTTATATCACAAATGCGAGCCATGCAAAATATTTGGCAATTACAGCGATCACGGGCATGAACGATGGAAAAAAAGAAATCAGCGCCATTATTGTACCGACCGATGCAGAAGGCTTTACAATCATCGATAACTACGAAAAAATGGGCTTGAATGCATCAAATACGACCGAGCTGGTACTGGAGAACGTACGGGTACCGAAAGAAAACCTGCTCGGCAAGCGGGGCGAGGGCTTTAAGCAATTTTTGGTGACGCTTGACGGAGGGCGCATCGGCATTGCGGCGATGGCTGTCGGTATCGCACAAGGCGCATTCAACAAAGCGCTTGCCTATGCGAAAGAACGCAAGCAATTCGGCAAGCCGTTGTCGGAGTTCCAAGTGACGCAGTTTAAACTTGCGGATATGGCGATGAAAATCGAACTGGCCCGCAACATGACATACAAAGCGGCATGGCTGAAAGATGCAGGACGGCCGTTTACAAAAGAAGCGTCCATGGCCAAGCTGTATGCATCCGAAATGGCGATGGAAGTCGCTGATGAGGCCATTCAAATTCACGGCGGCTACGGCTATATGAAAGAATATGAAGTCGAGCGTTTTATGCGTGATGCGAAGTTGCTTGAAATCGGGGAAGGCACGTCCGAAGTCCAGCGCATGGTTATTTCGCGATTGGTTGGCTGTTAGATTTTTAAAGCGTCAGGCTGGATGGAAAACGACTGTGTTTCAACTGTTTGCTGATGGCCGTCAACAGAATCCGGTGAATTTACCGATTTTGTCACAAACCAGCAAATATTATTTGTTATGGCTTTTCGTTTACTGAATAATACAGTACAATAATGAATGATACTTATACTATCAGCAAGCAGAACACAGTAGAAGGAGGGGTAACGGATGCAAAAGAATGCAATTGTACCTTATATCTTAATCATGGCTTTCGGAATTGGACTGATTTTCTTCCTTTCATTGGAAGGAGTTAACAATGAAGCCGAAATCGCTGATGAGCACGCTGCAGAAGAAAACGGCGAAGCAGCAGAAGGTGAAGGCGAAGAAGGCGGCGAGGAAGCAAGCGGCGACTTTGACCCGGAAGCTACTGCACAATCAAACTGTATTTCTTGTCACGGTTCTAGCTATGAAGGCGGAGTAGGCCCATCATTGGTTGGCACGTCACTTGGCCAAGAAGAAATCGAAGAAATTTTAATCAACGGTAAAGGCTCAATGCCAGGCGGCCTTGTTCCTGAAGAAAATGTAACAGCAATGGCTGAGTGGGTATTGTCACTCGAATAGCATCAAAAACCCTTAGTTCTTTTTGGAGCTAGGGGTTTTTTGTCAATTAGGAGGATTTGGATGAATGCACAACAATTGTCGCAACGATTAATGAAAGTAGCCGAATATGTACCAGCAGGTGCAGTCGTGGCGGATATCGGCTCAGATCACGCTTATCTGCCTTGTCACCTCATACATAACAGGATTGCCCGGTCTGCTATTGCGGGCGAAGTGGTGAGAGGCCCTTACGAATCAGCCAGAAAAAAAGTTCGTGAAGAAGGGCTCGAGAATCAAATTACAGTGCGCCTTGCATCGGGCCTGGAAGCAATCGATCCAGCAGACGGGGTGACCGCTGTGACAATCGCTGGCATGGGCGGTTCACTCATCGCTTCGATTTTATCCGATGGGCAAGACAGACTGTCCGGCGTGGAACGGTTGGTTTTGCAGCCGAACATCCATGCACAAGCCATCCGTGAATGGGCAGTCGGCAACCAGTGGAAAATTGTCGCAGAAGATATTTTAAAGGAAAACGACAAAATCTATGAAATTCTCGTTCTCGAGCCGAGTATGGAACCTGTTGAGTTGACATCCAAAGAGCTGTTGTTCGGGCCCATCCTATTAACAAGCCACAACAGCATTTTCTTTGAAAAATGGCAGCATGAATCTGCTCAGTGGAAAGCAATTGCGGAGCGCTTGAACCGAGCAGAAGAAACAGCAGAAATCCAAGAGAAAAAAAGAGAATTGACCGAAAAACTAGCATGGGTGAAAGAGGTGGGCATAGATGAAAACGCCTAATGGCTTTGAGATCATCGAAGAATTTGAAAAGTGGTCGCCGAAATACTTGGCAATGGAAGGAGACCCGATCGGGCTTCATGTGGGAACTTTAAACAAAAAAATCGATCGTGTCCTTGTCACGCTGGACGTCAACGAAGCAGTGGCTGATGAAGCCATCCAGCGGGGAGCAGGGTTGATCATCGCGCACCACCCGCCGATTTTCCGCCCTTTGAAGACGCTCCAAACCGATGCTCCTCAAGGAAAGCTGCTGGAAAAACTGATCAAGCACGATATCGCAGTCTACGCAGCGCACACAAACTTGGATGTAGCCGAAGGCGGAGTCAACGACTTGCTGGCAGAAGCGCTCGGACTGTTGGATACAAACGTGCTGGTGGAAACTTATGAAGCGGAACTGGTGAAAATTGCTGTATTTGTTCCGGAAAGCCACGAAGAACAATTAAGAACGGCGCTTGGAGATGCTGGGGCCGGATCGATCGGCGATTATGATCATTGCAG
>JASKZU010000315.1 GCA_030147455.1 Planococcus sp. (in: firmicutes)
TGGTCGGCATGAGCGGCTGGCTGTTTTACCGAAGCTATTATTTGCTGTTTGACGATCCGATCCAGGCGACTTTTGTCGGGGCTTTTATTGTGGCTATTGCCGCCCACATTTTGGCCAAACTTTTCAAAATGCCAATGATTATTTTCAGCGTTGCAGGAATCATTCCGCTTGTCCCGGGAAGCCGGGCTTACAATGCCATGAGAAATATTGTGGAAAACGATTATAACGAAGCCGTAGACTATGCAGCGCAGGCTTTGATGATTTCAGGCGCCATTGCGATGGGCCTTGTGTTTGCAGAAGTGCTGATGCAGTTGTATTTCAAGTATCAGGCGCGGCGTACACAGAAAAAAATGGGGTTTACACAAGAGTAACAACAGGCGGCTTGCATTGCGAGCGGCCTTTTTGTATGCAGGCGTATCCAAGATGCCGCTTGTTCAGTTTTGCTTGCTCATAAAAAAAGGCCTTTCGTATGTGGATATTCCACACACGAAAAGCCTTTTCGTTATCTTAGCCATTGTTCAAGTTCGGGTGCACTCATAGGGCGGCTGATAATATAGCCTTGGATGCTGTCACAGCCCATTGCGCGCAGCAATTCGAGCTGTTCGTTCGTCTCGACGCCTTCTGCAGTGACTTGGAAGTCGAGCGATTTGCCGAATTGGACCATGCCGTTGATCATTTTTTGCATTTTTTCCTGTTTGGTAATGGACTGAATGATGGTCCGGTCAATTTTAATGGATGAAATCGGCAGCAAGAGCATATAGCGGAACGATGCATAGCCTGTTCCGAAATCGTCCAATGAAAACTGGACGCCTTGCTGGGTAAGACGGTTCATCTGCTGCATGATTGGGCGTTCGGCTTCAGCTTCAAATGCAAACTTCTCGGTGATTTCAATCATAAGAGAACTCAGATCGCATTGGTTTGCTTTCATTTGTTCGATCAACTTGCTCGCCATGTCCTTATCGCGGAATTCACGGATAGACGAGTTGATGCTGATTCGCAAATCAATGCCTTTAGCTTTCCAGTCTTTCAACTGTGCGCAGGCAGTTTCCAGCACAAAGCTGCCGATTTCATTAATCATGCCGCTTTCTTCAGCGATTGGAATCAGTTCATCCGGGGTCACGACCCCGACTTCATCATCATTCCAGCGGACAAGCGCCTCTACACTTTCCACATTGCCATTGGATAAATTGACTTGCGGCTGATAAAGCAATTGCAGATTTTTACGGTCAAGGGCATGAATAAGGCGTTTTTCAATGAGCGCTTTACGGTTCAAGCGTTCGTGGTCATCTGCTGTCAGCGTAGAAATCGCGCTGCCGCCCAAATCTTTGACTTTTTTAATCGTGGCATAAGAGGCTTTGATCAAATGGACAAAGCTTTGCTGGTCTTCCGGATATTTGGTGATCGCACCGCTTACTGTCAACGGAACGGCAGTACCGCCGATATAGATCGGGTGCTGCTGCAAGTATGGAAGGAAACCTTCGATAAACCAATTGGGCAGCGGCGTGACGAGCGCGAATTCGTGCAATCCTGCTCTTGTAATAAGTGAATCTGAAAAATACATGCGCAGTCGTTTGGTAAATTCAACAAGCAATTCGTTTTCGGTATCCGTATCGGAAACATCGCGCAACGTGTAGAAGCGGTCGATATCGATAAACAAGAACGAAAAATGGCGCGCTTCGCGAATGTGTTCGTTGACGACCTGCTCGAGCCGGTGCCGGTTTTCAAGGCCGGTGATTGGATCGATAAAAGCAATTTCCTCAAGATGCTTCTGTGCGTGCTTGGTTTCAGTAATATCTTTTTCCAGGAAGATATAATAAGTATCTTCCTCAGATAATTGCATCGGGACAGCTGTCAAGTCGACCCAGTAGGTTTCGCCGTCTTTGGTTGCTTTTTTTGCTTCACCGTTCCAAACGTGTCCTTCTTTCAAGCTTTTCAGAATCGAATCGACAAACTCTACGTCTTCTTGGCTGTCGTGGAACATTTGCCATACGGGTTTGCCAAGCACACGTTTTGGCGTCCATTTGCTTAATTTCAAAAAATGCGGATTAGCATATGTAACCAAAAATTCCTGGTCAAAGTAAAGCATCATGAACGAATCATCCAACCCGTTGCGCAGATGGTTTAATTCCCGGGCAACAGATTCGCCGCTTGCATTGTCATCGATTTCGTAAATGCTCATCAAAAATCGTTCGCCGTTTGAAGTGAAGGCCTTTGTGACAATAGTCGAATGACTCGCCCCTTCGCTTCCCAACCCGATTTCCATGTTTTCAAAACGGACCGGTTCGTTGCTTTCAAGCAATGTTTCCCAAGGCTGCTTATGCAATGCAGTTTGTTCTGGATTCATATAAGAAAAGGTTTGACCTTTTGCGGTATCTGTATTTAATTGGAAAATTCGCTCAGCATGCCCATTGAACCACGTAATCAATCCTTCCCGGTCGAAAATGATAATTGGAAAAGGAATATGGTTGTATGCAAGGGTTTGTGCCAAGAATTCCTGCTTTTCACTCATAAACTGACGCTCCTCAATTGTTTTGTAGTTTCATTATAAAGAAGAAAAGGTCTTTCGTCACCACTTTA
>JASKZU010000327.1 GCA_030147455.1 Planococcus sp. (in: firmicutes)
ATAACGGGTATCTCCGGTATGCCGACGGCAACAAATTGAAAATCCATCAATTGATCGGCTCGGTGGAAGAACACTATGCCAAATGGTGAAACACCTAAAAGACCGCCTGTTCCGGCATTTTGGAACAGGCGGTCTTTCAATTAAGCTTTATTGACCTTCAAAAATTTCTTTGCATGCATATACCAAGGAGCGCCAATAAAAAACAAAGGAAATACCAGCACTCCGACAGCCACCTGCCAATCGACTTCGTGCTTTAGCCATAGCGTTAACCACAATACGCTCCACAGTACAATAAGACTGGTTTTCATATCAATTCCTCCAGCATTTTTTCCGGATAGTCTGTAAAAATCCCGCAGATCCCAATGCGCGCCAGTTGCTGGGCATAGTCCAGGCGATTCACTGTATAGGCATATACATCAAACCCTTGTTCGACCAATTCGGCCCCGTGGCGCAGTGCATAAGGCAGCGATAAGTGGAGGCGGTTGGTCCCAACGCCTTTTGCATATTCGCCCATGCCGACAAGCAAATTGGAAGCCAAAATTGCAGCCGGCACCTGGTGCATGTATAAAGCGTGCTGGACATCGTGGTGATTAAACGACGAAATAACCAGCTGCCCCTCCATACCTTGAGCCGCAGCCAGTTGCACGACTTTGCCCACAGCTCCGTCATATGGAAATACATCGCTTTTGACTTCCACATTCAACATATGTCCTGTATTCCGAAAGACATCAAACACTTCTTCAAGCAGAGGAATGCGGGTATCCGCCCATTGTTCGCCTTTCCACTTGCCTGCATCGAGCTTTTTTAAATCGGCAAGCGTCAAATCTTTTACATATCCTGTCCCTTCGGTGGTCCGTTCGACTTTCTCGTCGTGAATAACGACGAGTTCGCCGTCTTTTGACAAATGAACGTCAAGTTCGACGCCAGAAATCGGTAGTCCAGCTGCTTGCTGAAAAGCCGGCAGCGTGTTTTCTGGATGCGTGCCTGAACTTCCGCGATGCGCATAGATCTTCATCGAATCCTCCTCTTAAACGTCTGTCCGGATCTGCCAAAGTTCCGGGAAGAAATATTGGTCCAGTACCTTCTTCAAGTAATTGACACCCGATGAACCGCCCGTCCCCTGTTTAAATCCAATAATGCGTTCGATGGTTTTCATGTGGCGGAAGCGCCATTGCTGCAGCCAGTCTTCGATATCCACCAGTTTTTCTCCCAATTGGTACAATTCCCAATGCTGGTCGACATTCCGGTAAATTTCTTTCCAGGCTTCACGCACACTATCGTTCGCTTCATAAACGGTGCTGACATCGCGTGTCAATATTTCATCGTCAATCGCAAAGCCGCTTCGAGCCAGTTTCTGGATGGCAGCATCGTACAAGCCCGGTGCATGAAAGGCGTGCGTCAATTGCTCGTGCAAGACCGGGTCTTTTTCATAAATGCTCAGAACGTGCTTTGTCTTATAGCCAAGCGCAAATTCGATCATGCGATACTGATAGGACTGAAATCCACTGGCATTGCCCAAGTCCTCACGGAACTCCAAATATTCAGCCGGGGTTAGCGTAGACAAGACGTCCCAGCCTTGAATGATTTGTGACTGAATGCGCGAAACCCGTGCCAGCTGTTTGAAAGCCGGTTGCAGATCGTCTGCATCAATGTGGCGAATAGCCGCTGACAATTCGTGGAGAATCAGCTTCATCCATAACTCAGACACCTGATGGATAATGATGAAAAGCGATTCATCGTGATGGCCACTGACACCTTCTTGTGAAGACAATAGTTTGTCGAGATGCAAATATTCCCCATACGTCATGCTTTCCCTAAAATCTGTCCGGATGTGCTGTTCACCTGCTGCAGCAATGTTTTGGCCATTTTTGTATTTATCCATTATAACTTATCTCCATTCAGCTCTGCTTCTGCTCTACTCTGCTCTTAGTAGCTATTTTGCTATACTTCACATCATTTTAGAAGGCTTATCTCTTCAGAAATCGGGAATAGATGCATAAATACTTTTCCTGAAAGGAAGGTCGTCATAATGATTCGATTCAAAAAACTAGGTTTTACCGCTTTTGCACTGTCATCTGCAGTCGCACTTAGCGCGTGCGGAGACGAAGAACAAGTGACACAACCGGTCAACAACGAATCGGCCGGCGAAACCAAAACATCTCCGGCCGATGCATCCCCGGGAGGCGGCTTGGATGAAGACGGCATCGGTGGCGAGACATACGGCTTTACCGAGCTTTCTATTGAAGTCGAAACACCGGAAGATGATGACGCCATTGCCATCAGCTATGAGGAAGATCGCGACAAAGTCGAAGCTGAGTATCAAAACAACGCAGCCGGTTTGGATTTAACCGGTGATGATGCATTTAACGAAATGGAACAAAGCTTGGGCCAATTGGATTTGTCCCCTGATACTGCAGACGAAGAAGTTATCAGCCAAATTATTGAAGCATTTGGCATCGAGGATGGTTTCAGCAAAATCCAGATTGAAGCAACCTACTCGGATGGCACCGATAAAGACTACGAACAAACAAACAAATAATGCTTCAACTGTGGCCGCTTTTTTTCAAAAGGCGGCTTTTATATGTCCTGAGGCTGCCAGTACGACAGCGTCACCAGTTTTTGAAAGCCTGCTTTTTCATAAACCGTCTGCGCCTTGTTTTCCGTTTCTACTTCGATCATGACGCGATTAAGTTTTTTCTCATAGGCCTTATAACGTGCCCACTGCAAAAAAGCCTGGCCATAGCCTGAACGCTGGACAGTCGGGTCAACCGCCAAAGCGGTCAGCCATAATTCGTCTTGTTCTATGCTTAATGTGGCCGTCGCTACAGTTCTGCCTAGATGCTGCATGACATACACTTCGCGCTCTGGGTCTGCCAAATTGTGCTCGAAGACAGGCAATACGGCATCATCAAAAGCACTGCTTAAAACCCGGGCTACTTCATCAAAATGCTTTTCGTCAAAGCGGGCCACCTCAAGTCCGTCGCCAATTTCATAAGCCTCCAACACTTCTGCACCAAACTGGAATTCCTGAAACGCGCGACGGTACCCAAGGCTTGTTATCCACGCTTCTGACTCATTGCTTTCTACAAAAGCCGCCAGTTCGCTTTCCGCAGCTCGCTGCTCAAGCGAATGGTGTACACCTTCCGCCAAAGCCGTTGCCAGTCCAAGCCGCCGAAATTCAGGCGCCACAAAAACAGACCATTCATAATGATGCAAACCGACTAAATCACCGGCTGCTGCATATGCTGCCAGCTCTCCCGTATCTGTATAGGCAAGCACAGCAAACCCCCGCACCTCATCTTTTTGCCACAGTTCTTTCTGCAAAAGGGTACGGCATTCGGCCGGTTGGCCGTCAATTAGTTTCTCCATTTCTCCAGCTGTTTCCACATCAAGCGGAAACGAAGCAATCGACAGGGATAGTTCCATTTCTCATCCCGCCTTTCTTTTTCTTCTTATCATAACTGCATGATGTCCGAGCTGCCAGCTGCAATCGCAAAACTGCTTGCATGCCACAGCAAAAACAGGCAGAAAGCGCAAATTCCGCGCTTTCTGCCTGTCTGGTTACAGCTTGGCATCTGCCAGCATATTGGCATATA
>JASKZU010000069.1 GCA_030147455.1 Planococcus sp. (in: firmicutes)
GGCGCTATAGCCGAAGCCCCCGCCGGAATCGCCAGTTCCACTGTAATGGTGGCATCTGATGCTGTTACGCTATTGGCTTCTACTTCAATCACGTATTCATCCATCGCATCCAAAACGCTGCGGGGCCCGAACACTTTGACCCTTTCACTCGAAGGGGTCCATGAATTGATGGCAATGCCTGCTTGTGGTTCACCGGTCGTTTCGATGCGCACCGGGAGTTCACGGCTGTATTCTTCTACTTCAACATTCACTTCAACCGTTTCGGGTTCAATGCTGACATTTTCAAGCTTGGTCAAATCTTCGGCCAATACCCGCACACGCGCTTCCGATGTAAACGATTCGTTGATGTCCGGTTCTGCTGTAACGGTTGCTTTGACAAAACTAATCGCGTTAATGACGCTTTGCGGTCCAGTTACGGTGACCGTATCCGGTTCTACCGATAAGCCGTCCAACAAAAAGCCTTCGGTCAAAAGACGTTCGTTCATTTCCGGGTCGATCGTGAATTCCTGCGATACCCGCTCCTCGATCACGACATTTACAAATGCCGGGTCGATGCGCGCACTCAGCTGCTCGGAAATATTTTCTGTTTGAATCGGCACTTGGTGTTCACCGAGCGGCAAACTGCGCAAATCGATGAATAATGTATAATCATCCAGCTGGCGCGTCGTTTGAATCACGCTTGCCGGACCGCTCAAATAAAGGTCTACCGTTTCCGGTATGCCGCTTACCATCAGGCTTTCATCATAATATACTTGCAGTTCCACGTCTTCGATCATTTCTGAAACTCTTCCGTTGTCACTGGTCGTTGTTGTGTTCTCGGCCTGTACGGAGAAAAAGAGCAGAAAGGCCAGAAACAATGCTGTAATCCGCAAGAACCACGGATTGTCCATCATTTTATCCATTCTTTTTTCCCCTCCAATTCCACCAGGAAGTTGCCGCCTGCTGCTGTTCTGCACCAAACCAAATGCGGCGAAGCTTCACTTCAAAATCTTCCAGCGACAAGTTGCGGTGCAAATCGCCGTTTGCCGTCAAACTGATGGCCCCTGTTTCTTCGGATACGACAATCGTGATGGCATCGGTCACTTCACTAATGCCCAGTGCCGCCCGGTGGCGCGTCCCAAGTTCTTTTGAAATAAACGGGCTCTCGGAAAGCGGCAAATAGCAGGCAGCTGCCGCAATGCGGTTTTTCTGGACAATGACTGCTCCGTCATGCAGCGGCGTGTTCGGAATGAACAAATTGATCATCAATTCCGAAGTGATGTCCGAGTTCATCGGAATACCCGTTTCTATGTACTCGCTGAGCCCAGTTTCGCGCTCAATGGAAACCAGGGCACCGATTCGCCGCTTTGCCATATAGCTGACCGATTTGCTCATCGCTTCGATCAAGCGGTTGCGCTCTGACTCCTCGTTGAGTGTGCTGCTCGAGAACAGCTTGCCGCGGCCCAATTGTTCAAGCGCCCGTCGAAGCTCTGGCTGGAAAATGATGATGATGGCCAGAAAACCCCATTCAAGCACTTGCTGCATAATCCAGCCAAGTGTTTCCAGATTGAGCGCCTGGGTCACAAGGCGTGCAATGATGATGAAGAAAATCCCCTTCAGCAGTTGAACGGCCTTTGTCCCCTTGATGACCGTAATTAATTTGTATATAACGAACCAGACCAGCAGAATGTCAATAAGATTCCCTGCCATATCAAGCGGCGTCTGGTCGTTGAAGTTTTCCAAAAAAGGCATCTGCAACCCTCGCTTTTCTCCATGTGCATATGGTTTCAGTATATCATATCCGAAGCAATCTGCCCGCATGGAAAAAGCCCATCCATATTTGGACAGGCTTTACTCACTGATTGATTGTCCGCTGCCGCTGAAAAAGCTGGCAGCATCCTGGAATGTTCCTTTGATTTTATACCAAAGCCATTCGAACACTTGATCAATTTCCTCAATTTCCCCGTTGATGACACCGCTCGAGGCCATATACTGGCCGTTGACGATCGTTGCGTTGCCCTCGAGTTCGCCGTCTACGCGCAAATCGCCATTGCGTATCGTGATGTCCCCTACAACCGTTGTGCCTGCTGGAACTACTACCGTTTCGCCTTCAACGACCAGGTTCTGCTGCTTTGTAAATGAAAACTGCTGGTCTTCGCTAAAGCTCGACATCATTGCTGCACTCATCAGCAGCATAAAGACAGCTGCCGCGATCAACAAAGGATGATGGCGCATAAAGCGCTTGATGCCCGCACGCTGCGGCTCTTTCGGAAGACTGGCCATCGTTTTCTCCACAAAATTCGGCGGCGCCTGCACGTGGGAAGCACTTTGGACAAAGGCAATGGTTTTCGTCAGTTCCTGGTATATTTTTCTGCAGTCGCTGCAGCGCTGCAAGTAATCTTTCAACTCTTTTTCGTCAGCTGGACTGATATCTCCATCGAGATAATCGTCCATTAAGTGAATAACTTTCTCTGGACACGCATGCATCATGCTCGCCTCCTACAAATTGCTCAACTGCTTGCGAAGTGCTTCGCGCCCGCGGTGAATCCGCGTCTTTACTGTGCCAAGCGGCAAATCCAGGATTTCGCTGATTTCAGCCAGCGGCAATTCCTCGATATATTTTAACACAATTGCAGCCCGGTACTTATCCGGCAAGCGGCTTATTTCATACTGAACCCGCTCCTGCACTTCCATCCGCATCAATTCTTCTTCCGGAAGTTCTTCGTCATTGGCAATCTTGGAATACATGTTCAAGCCTTCTGTTCCCTTTACCTCTGCATCTAAATGAAAATCCGGCTTTTTCTTGCGGATTCGGTCGATGCACAAATTGGTCGCAATTCGATAAAGCCAAGTGGAAAACTTGCGCTTCTGATCAAACGTGTGGATGTTGACATAAGCACGCGTAAAGGCTTCTTGCGCAATGTCTTCCGCTTCATGCCGATTGCCGAGCATTCGGTAACAAATTTGAAACAGTTGGTGCTGATACAGCTCCACGATTTCGGCAAATGCGTCCTGGTCGCCTTTCATGACTCGTTTTATTCGTTTGTTTACTAACGCATCCATGATCTCATTTCCCTCCGCCATGCGGCTGTCATTTATATACGGTCCAGTTTTGAAAAGGTTTCATTTTTTTCTCTTCTTCTATCGTATCAAATCAACCTACGAAAAAACCAGACCATTTCCAGCTATTCGGACGAATTCGTCACTTTTTTACGGCGCTGGCAGAAAAGCGGCACTTCGGGGCGGTTCAGTCCTACACCCTTGTCCCTAATCTCTTATACATACTCGTTGGATCAAAAAAACTGCCTGGAATTTTCCCAGGCAGTTCAGGTGCTGTTAAACTAATTTTTCTCCGAGCAATGAACCAATTAACGCCAC
>JASKZU010000123.1 GCA_030147455.1 Planococcus sp. (in: firmicutes)
TCCGCTTCAAAGCGCATCACTTCTTCAGAACTCATGCCGAAGACGAACGCATTTTCTTCTCCGACCTGATCGAAGATTTCCACATTCGCCCCGTCATATGTGCCAAGGGTCAGCGCCCCGTTCATCATGAATTTCATGTTGCCGGTCCCGGATGCTTCTTTTGAGGCGGTCGAGATTTGCTCGCTTACATCCGCTGCAGGAATAAGGAACTCAGCATGGCTGACGTTATAGTCTTCTACAAACACGACATGAAGATGTCGCCTTGCAACCGGATCACTGTTGACGCGTTCAGCAACCGTGTTGATCAGCTTGATGACCTGTTTGGCAAAGTGATAGCTTGGTGCCGATTTTCCGCCGAATAGAAATGTACGCGGATACGGGCGATAATTCGGATCACTTTTGATGCGCTTATACAATTGCTGGACATGCAGAATGTTCATCAACTGGCGTTTATAGCCGTGAATTCGCTTGATATGAATATCAAAGATCGAGTCAGGATCCACGATTACATTATGCTCGCGTTCCAGATGATGAATCAATTGGTCTTTTTTCAATCGCTTGATTGCCTGGAACGACTCTAAAAACGGACGGCTGTCCGACAGGTATGCCAGCTCTTTTAATTGTTCGGGCTCGTGGATCCAGTCGCTTCCGATGTTTTCTGTAATCAGCGATGATAGTTCCGGATTGGCGCCAATCAGCCAACGGCGGTGGGTGATGCCATTTGTTTTATTGTGGAATTTTTCCGGGAAGTAGGCACTCAGCTCTTTCATTTCACGTTTTTTGAGAATCTCTGTATGCAATTTTGCTACACCGTTGACTTTATAACTTCCAACGACAGCTAACACAGCCATTTTCACAATGTCGCCTTCAATAATTGACAGCTTATGGATTGTTTGCTCGTCCAAATTCTTTGATTGCCATTCCTGCTTAAAGCGGCGGTCGATTTCTTCGATGATTTGATAGACCCTCGGCAACAGCTGGCGCAGCAAGCGGATTTCCCATTTTTCCATTGCCTCTTCCAAAATGGTGTGGTTTGTGTAAGAAATGGTCCGTGTCGTCAGTTGCCATGCGCGGTCCCAATCCATTCCTAAATCATCGATTAATACACGCATCAATTCCGGTATGGCCAAGGCAGGATGCGTATCGTTGATTTGAATTGCTACTTTATCCGGCAGTTCGTCGATCGGGAACGTACGGTTCGAGAGAATGGTTCGGATAGATGCGCTGCATAGAAAGTACTGCTGCTTGAGGCGCAGCAGCTTGCCGGAATCAAGTGAATCATCCGGGTATAAGCGGTCGGAAATTTTCGCCGTTTCCAGTTCATGAACCAAATAGCCGAGCCCATATGGCAACTCGCGCTCCGACGTTTCCGCCTGCCAAAGCCTAAGCGTGTTGACGGTTCCGCCTTTAGCACCGACTACCGGCATATCGTACGGCACTGCTTTTACCCATACCGCGTTTTCATGTATGGTCCGCACGCCTTCTGGTTCGATGGTTACTGAAACTTCTCCGTAGAACGGGATATCTACCGCAAGATCGTCGCGCCGTACTTCAAGCTCCAGCCCTTTGCCGATCCAATCAGTTGGCAGTTCCACTTGAAAACCTTTAATAAAATGCTGGGTAAACAAGCCGCCGCGGTAGCGGATGCCGCAGCCATGGCCCGGCAAGCCTGTCGATGCAAGCGAATCAAGAAAACAGGCTGCCAGTCGGCCCAGGCCGCCGTTTCCAAGTCCGGGCTCATGTTCCAGTTCTTCGAGTTCAGACAATTTAAATCCAAGCTCCCTAAGCGATTCGTCCACCAGTTCATATACACCGAGGTTGCGAAGATTTTGGCCCAGCAAGCGGCCGAGCAAAAACTCAATCGATAAATAATATAATTGCTTATCGCCGCTTTCCTGGTGGACAGCTTGTTCTTTTTTCCACTCTTCCATCACTTGCTGATTGAGCATGCGAGCGACTACTTGATAGGCTGTGTTTTCTGTTTTATCCCCGTTCTCCATCTCGAGTTGCTTGTTGAATTCTTCTTTGAATTGTTCTTTGGAATAAAACATGTTCAACACACCTTTCAGATTATGCCCTTATATAGGGTTTCATACTCACGGGCCGATAGCGACCAAGAAGAGTCTATTGCCATGGCGTTTTCGATCAACTTTTCCCATTGTTCCGATTGTTGGTAGAGAGACAGGCTGCGAGCCAAGGCGTCGCTAAATGGGGTGCCATTTTTAAAATCACTGAAAAACCCGGTGCCTTCTTGCGTTGTACCATTGAATTCCTGCACTGTATCGTGAAGGCCGCCGGTCCGGTTGACGACCGGTACGGTGCCATAGCGCATTGAAATCAATTGGCTCAAGCCGCATGGTTCAAAATGCGAGGGCATAAGAAAAAGATCCGCTCCTGCATACAATTGGTGGGCAAACGCTTCGTCAAATCCAAGATGCACCGATACTTTTCCGGCATAATCCACTTCCAGATGCTGAAAAAACTCCTCAAATTGCGCTTCTCCAGAACCGAGCAGCACAAATTGAATATCCCCTTCCAAGAATTCAGGCAGCGTTTGTTCAAGTATATCAATGCCTTTCTGCCCTGAAAGACGCGATACCATCACAAGCAGCTGCACATCCGGAAGCTCCGGGAGCCCGCAGCGCTTTTGGATAGCCCGCTTGTTGGCTCGTTTACCCTCCAGCTCGCTGGAGGTGAATATTTGTGCAATCAATTTGTCGCTTTCAGGGTTATAAACTGCCGTATCGATTCCATTGACGATGCCAAGCAAATCAGCTTGCCGCTCATTCAGCAAACTGTCCAAGCCCTCGCCGTAAGCCGGAGTCAAAATTTCATCACGGTAATTCGGGCTCACCGTCGTCAATTTGTCTGCATGCATAATCCCCGTCTTCAATGAATTGAATTGATCGTGCCAAACGACTGCTCCTTCATTCCAAACTTGCTCATCCATTTCGTATTGTTCAAGAAATGTTTCTTTTGAAAAGTTCCCTTGAAATTGAAG
>JASKZU010000152.1 GCA_030147455.1 Planococcus sp. (in: firmicutes)
CTTGCGGCACGATTTCAACACCTAAGACCTGCTTGGCCTGCTGGGCCAAAAATAGTGAGATGGTGCCGATGCCACAATACGCATCGATCACGGTTTCGCTGCCGGTGAGCTTCGCATAATCAAGTGCCTGGCCGTAGAGCACCTCTGTTTGCTCTGGATTGATCTGATAAAACGAACGGGCTGAAATTTCAAACCGCACATCGCCAATCCGGTCTTCAATAATGTCTTTGCCCCATAAATTGACTGTCTCATTTCCAAAAATCACGTTCGTTTTCTCGCCGTTGATATTTTGCATGATCGAAACCGTTTCCGGCAAGACCGCTCGAATCATTTCGATAGCCCGCTCTGCCTGCGGAAATTTCTTTTTCTTCGTCACGAGCACGACCATCAATTCACCGGTTACGCGTCCTTTTCGAAGAACAACATGCCGAAGCATGCCGCGATGCGTTTTCTCCTCATACGGTTCAATACCCATATCCTGCAAGTTGCGCTTGAGCGAAGCCATTAACAGGTCCGCTTCCGGCGTCTGGATCAGGCAAATATCCGTATCCGCAATGCGGTGGGAGCGCGGCTGATAAAACCCAGCCACAGTGCGGCCGTCTTCCGTACCGAACGGAATCTGCGATTTGTTGCGGTAGCGCCACGGGTTGTCCATGCCTTTAACCGGATGAACCGGCACGTGCGGCAATTTACCGAGACGTGCCATCGCGTCGCGCACCAGCTTTTCTTTATATTTCAACTGGCCGGCATAAGACAAATGCTGCAGCTGACAGCCACCGCAAATATCAAAAACAGGGCATGGTGCATCGATGCGATCCTCGGATTTTTCTTCAATCGTCAGAAGCTTTGCAAACCCATAGGATTTCAACGTTTTCATGACATGAACCGTCACGGTTTCACCCGGCAATGCTTCTTTAATAAACAGTGGATAGCCATCCACTTTGGCAACACCTGCACCATCATGCGTCAAGTCTTCGACGTATACGGTCAAGCGGTCGTTTTTGGTTACTGGCTTCATTTCGTTCACTCCATTTCAGTGGCTTTATTGTATCATATCCGCACAGCTGCGGCATTCAGAGCATAAAAAAACTACAGCGGGAAATTCCCGCTGCAGCGTTTATTTGTTTTCTTTCGTTACCGGGCCATCTTTCAGCGATATCCAAAAACCGACGACAATCGCGAGAATGATGACAATAAACGGTGCGTAAAAAATCAAGAACTCCTGCATGTTCGGCCTCCTTTAAGCATGATAATCCGATTTTCCTTTGACATAGTCCTTGTCGAACAAGAACAGACGGAACAACAGATACAACGACGGCAACAGCAATCCAAGTCCTGCAATAAATGCGATGATCAATGCAATCGCCATTGATTCGTTTGTAAAGCTGTCGTAAATCGTCAAATGCGGATACAGCAAGTACGGGTAATGTGAAGCGCCATAAGCGAAAAAGGCTGTAAAAAATTGGCCGATCAGCAAAATGAACGCTGTTCCGTAATTGCGCCGCTTCCAAATCAAGTAAACCGTCCCTAAGAAGAACAAGGTCGACAAAGCAAAGATCCACCATAAATCAAGCAAGTTTGCATAATGCTCCGGATTGTGGCCGCGGAGTTCAAAGATAATACCCGCTGCCGTGATCATCGCCGGCACCGCCCAGATAAGGGCATACTTGCGAAGCAAATCAGTCGCTTTCTCATCGCCTGCTTTGGAAGCATACCAAGTAAGAAATACCGCTGAAATGTAAAGCACCGCCGCAATGCTCAAGACCACAATGCTCCACATTAAAGGACTGGTAAACAGCGCCCAATAATCAAGCGATGGCTGTCCGCCTTCAAGTCTCATAAACCCGCCTTCTGAAATGGCAAGCGCAGGAGACAAGGCAGCCGGCAATAGCAGCCCGGACAAGCCGTACATGTAAATATAGCCGCGGTGGTTGATTTTTGCGCCGTACGTGGCAAATGCATAATACGAGCCGCGAATGGCAAGCAGAATTAATGCTAAGCTTGCCGGCACGAGCAGCGTAGTGCCGTAGTAAAACGCAGTTTGCGGGAAAAACCCGATAATGCCGACAAAGAAGAAAACGAAAAAGACGTTCGTCACTTCCCATACCGGCGATAGATACCGCTGGATAATGCCGGTCAAAATGTGCTGTTTGTTCGAGAAAGCACTATAGGCATTGAAAAAGCCGGCGCCGAAATCAATCGACGCCACAATTACATAAAGAAACAGGAATAGCCATAAAACCGAGATCCCGATAATTTCAAGGGTCATTCCGCGTCACCGCCTTTTGGCGCTTCGCGCTGGGCCAACTCTTTTTCTACCGGATTGCGTTTATACATGCGAGACAGGACAACGATCGTCCCGATCCCGAGAATGACATAAAGCCCTGCGAACAGCACAATCATCAAATCGACATTGCCGCTGGTAGTCGCCCCTTCACTCGTCTTCATGTAACCGCGTAAAATCCACGGCTGTCTGCCGACTTCTGTAAACCACCAGCCTGCTTGGATTGCGAGCATGGCGAGCGGACCGCTGAGCACGGTCAGCCAGCGGAACCAGGTTTTGTGGATAATGCCCCATCCACGCCAGGCAGCCACTACAAAGACGAACGAGAAGAATGCCAGCCACATGCCGAGCGTTACCATCGTATCGAACAGGTAATGAATCCACAGCGGAGGAATTTCATCTTCCGGAAATTCATTCAATCCGATGACTTCTGCATCCGGTACACCGTGTGCCAGGATACTCAAAGCGTATGGGATGCGGATGGCGTATTTCGGCTCTTCATCATCCAAGAATCCAAAGAGTACCAAGTCCGCTCCCTCTTCTGTTTCAAAATGCCATTCAGCAGCCGCCAATTTTTCCGGCTGGTATTCAGCAAGGTATTTACCGGAAAGGTCGCCGATAAGCGCAGTCGCCACCGAGAAAACCAGTCCCAGTTTCATTGTAAGAAACAGGGCTTTTTTATGGTAAATATGGTTTGATCCGCGGATCAAGCGATAAGCGGCAATCGATGCCAGCACGAACGCACTTGTCATAAATGCGGTCGCCAATACGTGCGCCACTTTTGTCGGCACTGCCGGGCTGAACATGGCAAGCAGCGGGCTGACGTTTACCAGTTCGCCATTCAATACATCAAATCCTTGCGGTGCATTCATGAATGAATTGACGATTGTAATAAATACCGATGAAGCGGCTGCACCGAGTGCAACCGGCACAAGCAGCAAAAAGTGCTTGCGCTGGTCTTCAAAGCGGTCCCATGTATACAAATAGATCCCGAGAAAAATTGCCTCAAAGAAAAAGGCGAAGACTTCCATAAACAACGGAAGCGCAATGACGTTCCCCGCCATTTGCATAAAGTTCGGCCATAAAAGCGACAGCTGAAGGCCGATTGCTGTACCGGTCACGACGCCGACCGCTACTGTAATAACGAATCCTCTTGCCCAACGCCGTGCCAAGAGAATATAATGTTCATCTTTTTTTCTAATTCCCACCCATTGGGCAATCATGATCATAAGCGGGACACCGACGCCGATCGTGGCATAGATGATGTGGAAAGATAAGGTCATCAAGGTCAATATCCGACTCAGTAAAGCCGTGTCTTCAAATCCCAAAAGTCTCGTCCCCTTTACTTAGGCCGCAGCCTGTTTATATACCTTATTGTACCTCAAAGTGGTTAGGTTTAACTTGTCCGGGGTATTGGATTTCAACGGATGTTTGAATAAGCTGTGACAAAAAGTAGAAGCATCCCCATTGTAATTTAGCTGAATTTTTAGTATTCTATAATGAACAAAAGAAAAGGATGATTTGTATGGAAACTAAAAGAAAGGTATTCGCTTACATCACACAAGGCGATGAAAACAATCGCCAATTGCTTGTCTTTGAATACAAGGGAGAACCGGAAGTCGGCTTGCAGGTGCCGGGCGGGACAATCGGCGATGACGAAATGCTGATCGATGCACTGTACCGCGAAGTAAAAGAAGAAACCGGGCTGCCGCGCAATGTCCTCGAGTTTGTCGGCAAAATCCATAAGTATAACTACTATCCGCCGCACAAAGACAAGGCTTACGAGCGCAACATCTTCCACTTCGAGTATACCGGCGAACGTTTTGAGACGTATGAACACATCATCAAAAGCCAGGGCCGCGACAACGGGCTTGTGGTCCAGTTCCGCTGGGAGCCAATCGAAGGTTTGCCGAAACTCGCTGCAGACCAGGACGAGGCAATCGACCTGTTGGAATATTAAAATGAAAAAAGCTATCCTGCCGGAACAACTTCCAGCAGGATAGCTTTTCTTATTTTCGGTCGATTTCACGAATATAATCAATAGGCACAAACATTTCGATATGGCGCTCCAAATTGACGAACGTCGCCGGAAGAATCCCTCCGAATTCGCCGTCCAGATTCAAGAGCACCCGTTCATGTGAAGTGACGGTGATTTTGCTCGCCTTGACGTACAGGACATGCGGATCTGACAAATGCTCTCCTCTAAGTGCGAGCGATGCGACGCGGATAAATTCCGCCATGTTGAGCTCTTTTAAAATGAGCAAAGTGAATTTACCGTCATTGATACTCGCGTCCGGCGCCAATTTTTCAAAACCGCCCACCGAGTTGGTCAAACCGATCAAAAACATCATGACATTGTCTTCGAACACTTGGCCGTCATACTCAATGCGCACACGGGACGACCGAATCGACGGCAGCATCTCAATGCCTTTCAAATAATAGGCCAG
>JASKZU010000236.1 GCA_030147455.1 Planococcus sp. (in: firmicutes)
TCGGAACCGTTATTTCCGGAGCGGTTTTCCTGTCTGCAGCCATTTTGATTATCGGTGCCGATATCCCATTTGCTGCACTTCTGGCAACTGTGGTCATTCCGGCAACAATCATGAACGGAGTGGCTTTTGCGGTCATCTACCCGATTGTTACAGGCCTGATGAAACGTTCAAACTTCAAATCTTCTGCTGCTCCAGTGCAGCATTAGGATCATGCCTTTCCCTTATATCTACGGGAAAGGCATTTTTTGTTGAATACTCATTCATTGCATGTTTTAATTAAGTGAAATAAAGGAAAAGAACGATATAGGACGAAAGGAGCGCTCAAACTTATGAAATTCTCTCACTTTATCGCAGGACTTGCCGCCGGTTTGGCTGCAGGTGCAGCAACAGCTGTTTTTTCCGCCCCACAATCCGGGGAACAGCTGCGAAGTTCCATTAAATCCAACGGTTCTGAATGGAAAGAGTCATTGAACGAGTTGAAAGCCCGAATCAATGAATTAAAAGAATCCATCAATCATTTGACTGAAGAATCAAAAGCCCAGGTGCCTGAAGCAGTAGACGGCCTGAAAGCCTCTCTTCAATCGTGGCAGGAAGACACCGCCCCTGCAAAAGAACATCTACAACTGGAGATCAAAGCGATTCAAAGCTCGATCGAGCAATTGCAGTCAACTCTCAGCAAAGACAAAGATGACGAAGACAAGAAACCCGACAGACCGACCAAAATCGATCCAAAAAAAGCAGATGACAACAAAGATTCCGAAACAGCTTGACCATACAGGTCAGGTTGTTTTTTTATCGGCTAAATTATTTTATTATTCTCACTTTAATTCAGTTTGCTTTACTGGTATAATAAAGAAAATATTTTCGGGGAAAGTTGGTGCTTGTGTGAATGAGAAAGAATACACGATGAAAGAAGCCATGCTCTATAGCCAAAGAATCGGGCAATTATCAAAAGCGTTGTGGAAAGCTGTCGAGAAAGATTGGCAAATGTGGATAAAACCTTATGACCTGAATATTAATGAACATCATATTCTATGGATATCCTATCATTTAAAAGGAGCATCCATTTCCGATGTGGCTAAATTCGGGGTCATGCATGTGTCCACTGCTTTTAATTTCTCCAAAAAGCTTGAAGAGCGCGAACTGCTTTCCTTCTCCAAACGCGACACCGACAAACGCAATACATACGTGGAATTGACGCCTAAAGGCGAGGACTTGATGCAGGAGATGATCGAGCGGTATCACGATACCCCTCATTCTGTCATTGAAGGCTCGATGCCATTGCGCCAATTATATGGAAAGTTCCCGGAGTTCATGGATGTGTTGGCGATTATCCGGAACATCTACGGGGATGATTTCATGGAAATTTTCGAAGCTTCTTTCAAAAACATCGAGAAGCGGTTCAGCGAAGAAAACCACGTACTGTCCGACAGCGAAAAAGCATAAAATCCAACGCCGAAGAAATTCTTCAAAGATGGTTGCATTCCTCCATCAAACATTGTATGGTATGTATCGACTCATCAACATTACACACCAATGGGAGATACGCTTATGCACTGCTGGAAATCAATAAACCTGAAAAAACAATATGGATTCGACCGCTTATTCTTGATATCAGCGTTGATCGGGGCCGCAGTTTTCACCAGTTATTATATGCTGCTGGCTATCACGTATGCAGAACCTTTATCCGACCAGAACTTTTTGCTGTTTACGATCGGCATGCTGGCGATTTATCCTGTTCATAAACTAGTTCATTTAGTGCCTTTATTGGGATGCCGCAAATGCCTGAAAATCAGCATTCGCAAACAACTGAAGTTGTGCCCGATGATTTCACTGTACATCAAGGAGCCTGTGCGGAAATCCCGCTTTATGCTTGCACTTATAGCACCATTTATTTTAATTAACGCCACCGTCATCATTCTGAGCCTTACTTGGCCGGCCTACAGCCATTATTTTGCTATTTTGCTCGCTTATCACAGCGCGCTTTGCGTAACGGATTTAATTTATATCCGCAACTTGGCACGCTCTCCGCGCCATGCACTTATTGAAGAAACCGACACAGGATTTGAGATCTTAGTGCCGCAACCAATAACCTGACCTGCTTTTTCGTTATGGTTTTGCTATAATGAAAGCTAAGGTTAGAGGGGAGGAAACTAATGATAGTCGCACTAGTCGTAATTTTTTCCGTGTTTTACGTATTTCAAATCAATCGGATGACATTTGCACTTGTCACATCCCGGGAAATTCCTGAGGAAAACCACGAAAAAATATTCCGCACCATTAACATACTGATATTGATTCTACTTCTGACATTATATGTGGGTGTCGAATTCACCCCGTAAGCACTTGCCTCAGCAAGTGCTTTTTTCATGGAAAAGAGCTTAGCTGTTGGTTAGTTGTTGTTGTTTACTTATTTTTTGGAACTTTTTATTTTTTTCTGCGTTTATGATATAGTAACTACTGCATCTACAGAAGTTAAAAGGCAAAAGCCTACTTTTGCCTTTTTCTTCGGCTGCCCCGAAAATCCGGCAGCCGCACCATCCCCGCCTGATAAGCGGCTGGTGTCAGCGCTTTAAAAATAGGAGAGTGACTGCTTTCCTATTCAACTTAGATAGAAAGTTAGGAGCGAATACGATGAAAAAATCTGCCTTTACTTTGTCTATTGCCGCAGCGGTTCTTGCTTTATCCGCATGCAGCGACAGCGGTGCTGAGAGCGAAGTGCTCGTCACTTCCGACGCCGGAGACATTACCAAAGAAGAACTATATCAGGAAATGAAAACATCTGTCGGCAAACAGGCCGTTCAAATCCTTATGATTGAAAAAGTACTGGGAGCAAATTACGAAGTATCCGACGAAGAAGTCGAAGCGGAACTCGCAAGCAACAAAGAAGAAATGGGCGAAAACTTCGATCAATTTCTTGCTCAAAACAACCATACCGAAGATAGCTATAAAAAAGTCGTCCGTTTGAACTTGCTTCAGCAAAAAGCATTGACTGAAGGCGTGGAAGTATCCGACGAAGAAATCGAGCAGCAGTACGAACGCCAAGGCACTGAGCTGAATGCGCGTCATATCCTGGTTGCAGATGAAGAAACGGCGAACGAAGTAAAAGCAGAGCTTGACGGTGGAGCCGATTTTGCTGAAACAGCAGAAGAATATTCCACTGATCCAGGTTCAGCAGCAAACGGCGGATCACTCGACTGGTTCGGTACAGGCGCGATGGTTCCGGAATTCGAAGAAGCTGCCTATGCGCTTGAAGTAGACGAAATCAGTGAACCGGTTCAATCGCAGCATGGTTTCCACATCATTCAGGTAACAGAGAAACGTGAAGTGGAAGGTCAGCAGCCGCTGGAAGACCAGCGCGAAACACTGCGTTCTGACATCGCCATGTCCAAAGTCGACCAAAGCACATTGCTGCCAAAAGTCGCCTCATTGATGGAAGATGCAAACATCGACATCAAAGATGAAGAACTTGAATCTGCACTTGATGAAATCATGAATACAGAGCCGGCAGAAGAAACACCGGCTGAATAAATCAAAACCCCCGACAGAATCGTCGGGGGTTTTCTTTGTTTGACCGGCTTCCGGCCTAGCGTAATTTTATAATTTAGGTTTGTAAAAAGCCCGGTTGTCGAGCGCAAAAACACGTTCAGAAAATTCCCCTTCACGCGTCTTGCCAAGCACGCGGTCTAGCATCATCATCTTGGCGTCAATGTTGTCAATATAATGAAGGATTTCCGCTTCTTTTACCATCGGTTTTTTCGGGCTGCCCCACTCTTCTTTTCCGTGGTGAGACAAGACAATGTGTTGAAGCAGCATGACTTCTTCGCCTTCGATGCCCAGTTCTTCGGCAGCTTTGGCGATTTCAGTGACCATAATCGAAATATGGCCGAGCAAGTTCCCTTCCACTGTATAGGTAGTGGCAATTGGCCCGGACAATTCAAACACCTTGCCAATGTCATGAAGGATGATGCCTGAGTACAACAAGTCCTTGTTCAAGCTTGGGTATACTTCGCAGATTGCTTTTCCCAGTTGAAGCATCGACACGACATGGTCCGCAAGTCCCGACACATAGTCGTGGTGATTGCGAGTTGCTGCCGGAAACGTCAGGAACTGCTGCTGGTATTTTTTCAGCAAGTGGCGTGTAATTCGCTGAATTTGCGGGTTTTCCATTTCAAACAAATACTTGGTCACTTCTTCGTGCAGTTCGTCTGCGCTTTTTTCAGCAGACGGCAGGAATTCCGCAATCGTTAAATTTTCTTCTGGTTTGGCCGGGCGGATGCTTTTGATGCGCAATTGATTTTTGCCGCGGTAATTATGGATTTCGCCTCCGACCTTGACGATCGTTTCGGCAGCATACATCTGTTCGTGCTCATCTTTTGTGTCCCATAGTTTTGCTTCAATATCCCCGCTTTTATCTTGGAGAACGAGCGACATAAACGGGTTGCCCGTTGTCGTCACTCCTTTGGCTGACTGTTTGATTAGTAAAAACACATCTACTGTCTCGCCGACAGCACGCTGCGTGATTCCTTTGGTCATATGTGAATGCTCCTTTCAGGATTCGCCACATCGATTTGCTGTGCTTTTGGCCAAGCGCTTCGCATCGTTTCGTGGCAGGTGAAATAAATGAACTGGTGATCTCCCTGCAGCTCTTCCACTAATTTTATCACTTGTTCCCTTCTTCCGCGATCAAAATGGACAAATGGATCGTCCATTATGATTGGAAACGGGTGAGATTGCTTTAATGAAGAAGCAAGCGCAAACCGCAAAGCCAAGTAGGCTTGTTCTTTTGTTGCTTGGCTTAGTTCGATTATCCGAAAGCGCAGGCCGTCGCGGCGCAGCGCCTCGAAATTGCCGGAAGGCGTCAACATCAGCCGGCTGTATTCGCCGCCGCTCAGCCGCTCAAAATAAGATTCGGCCAGCGACAAAACCGCCGGCAGTTTCGTTTCCTTTAATTCGTCCATCGTTTGCCGAAAAGCTTCGACGATAGCACGGTTGACTGCCCACTCTTTTGCAGCATCCTGGAATTCAGCCTTTTTGACTTCTAATTCCTGCAACTTCATGGCGTGGTTTGCATCCGACAGCAAATGTCTTGTTTGCTGTTGTTTATCTGCTTGTTCTTCCAAAAGCATACTCCGCTCTGCCTCCAGCTGCTCGACTGCCTGGTGTGAAGCGGCAAGAAACTCTTCAGCCCCGTTGGCCAAAAGTTGCTCTTCAGGTTCCGCTGTCTCGCCGATCGCTGCCAGTTGCGAATCGATTAGTTTAAGTTCATCAGACGCGGCATGTGCTTGCTCAACCCTTCTTGCCGAGCGATAAAAAGCAGCTTCGTCACCTGCCTGCGCCCGTTCGAACAACTCTTCAATTGCCTGCGACAAGGCTGCGAGGCGCTCATGGCATTTCCTCAACGATTCACCCAGCTGCTGCCGTTTGTCACGTACTTTTTCCAGCTGTTGCAGCTTGTGCTGCCTGCTGCTCCATTCAGAGCGCAGCACAGCCATAGCTCCGTCTGCCGTCACTGGCCTGCCGCAAGCACTTGCCACTCTTTCGAGCCATTTCTGCTGTTCGATTTCAAGAGCCTCCAGCTCGTTTTCAATACGATCCCGCCGGCCAAAAGCAGCTTGCAGTTCTCTTAATTTTTCAAACAGCGTTAAGACAGTCGCACTTGATGTATTGGAAGGAAAACCGATGTTTTCGAGAAATCCTTTGTATGCTTCTAATTCATCTGTTTTGGTTTCGCTGCGCCACTTGGCAAGAGTGCGCTTGCTTTGCTCTACGTCCTCAAGCCGTGCATCAAGTCCTTTATCGTATTGCAAAAGCATTTCCGCCAGCGCCTCATAGCTCGCTCGCTGCTTTTCATAACGCTTCAGCAACTCTTCTTCCTGCGGCACCGCCTGTTTGCTGCCTGCTTGCCGCCATAGCCAGTCAGCTGCCGCGACTGCCGACATTCCCAATATCCCGGCGAAGATATCTGAGGAAACCAGCGCGATGATTAAACTGACAACACCTATGGCGGCTATCAAATAAATGGCAGCTTTGTTGTTGGCCATTGATCCCGACTGCTTGCTGCCTGCTTTGGCCAGCACCAATTGCGGGGCGATTTGTTCCCATTCTTCAGCTTGCCTGCGCTGTTCTTCAGCTGGTTCGTTTTCCAAATATTGCTTCAGCTCTTGCTCTGCTTCTAGCAGCCGTTCCCGCTCTTCTGCCACACGTCTTTTTTGGAAAGCTTGTTGCTGCTCATGCGCCTGAACTGCTTCGGCCAACCGCTTTAATTGTTCTTCACGGTCCAGCGATACATCAGCCTGGAGCGCTTGATCGCGCGTCATGCCGCAGAGTGTCAGCAATCGCGCTGCTTCATCTTCAAGCCTTGTGCAATCTTCTTGCTTTAATTTAATTGAAGAAACCAATTGATGCCATTCGGGCTCTTGATCGAGGAGAAATGACAATTCGGCCGTTTCCGGAGCTTCCGGCTCTTGTGGCAGCCGGTTCCATTCATTTTCCAAAAATGCCGCCTCTGCCTGTTCTTCGTTTTTCCGCTCGAGCAGATTTTCGTATTTTCTTACGCCGTTTTCCGGAAACTCAGCATCTCCAGCGTCTTCCCGCAGCTCTTCCACTTCTTTCTTGCGCGCAAGCAGTGGTGCGGCCTGCTGCCACTTTTCCATTTCTTTTATACGTCCTGATAACTGCTGTTCTGTATGCTTTATTTCATTCAGTCTCCGCTTGATCTGTTCGAGCCGTTCTGTAGCAGGACGGTATTTATCTGCACGTTCCTTCGACTCGCGCAATTCTTGCTCGAGCTGCCGCAACTCTTTAGACAACCGGTTGAGCAAGGGCAGCTTTCCTGATTTCTTGAACAACTCGCCCATTTCACGTTCGAGCCGGCTTTCCATCTTTCCGGCATGGTCCACGCCGGCAGTGCCGGATGCCAAAAGCGTTCGGGTCAATTCCTGTTCTGTCATCGAATCCAAATCCTGCAGCTCATGGACAGAAAACGCAAAAATGGCTTCATAGGAAGCACGGTCATAGCCTTTCAACAATTCGACAAGCTCTTGTTCACCGCCGCGCTGCCCATCTTCAAACCATAATTCGACTTGTCCTGCCGATTTGCCGGCTGTGCGCTCGACGATCACTTTGCCGTGCTCCGGGTCTGCCAAGTGCAATTGCCCACCATATTTGCCGCCGGCTTTCGGCTCGTAGCGGCGATGGGCTTGACCGCGGCTTGAAAAGCCGAATAACAGCTGGATGATAAACTGCTGTATAGTCGTTTTGCCGGCTTCGTTCGGCCCATAAAAAACGGTCATCGGCGCATTCAAATCGATTGTTAGATTTTCGTGGCGGCCAAAACCGTAAATAATCAATTTCTCAAGTTTCATGCACGGTCCTCCAGTGCTAGCAGCTTGCGGATTTTCAGTTCGGCAGCTGTGCGCAATTC
>JASKZU010000307.1 GCA_030147455.1 Planococcus sp. (in: firmicutes)
ACTTTTTCCGAATACACATGGGCCAGCTTTTCAAGCGGCTTGCCGAGGAATCCAGGCGTATCGGAGATTTTGCGTTTTTTTCGTTTGTTGCGTAAAAACTGCATCATCGGCACGAGTGTAATCGACAACACCGTTGAAGCCAGGATAGTTGTGATTAAGATACTCGGCAATGCTTTGATGAAAGCTCCATTGCCGCCTGACAGCAGCAGCAGCGGCGAAAAGGTCACGACAATCGCGAGACTCGACGAAACGATCGATGGCGACACTTCTCTCACGCCGTTGATGGCGCCCCTCAGCGGATTGTCGCCCAGTTTATAGCGCCTCTGGATATTGTCGTTGACGACAATGCTGTCATCAACCAAGATGCCGATGGCGATAATCAAGCCGATGACGGAAATCTGGTTTAAATCAACGCCGAGAAACGGAATCGGAATAAGCCCAATCAGCACGGAGGCAAGCACTGTCACAGCCACGACAAACGCACCAAACAGCGTCAGGCCGGCCGTTGTTACAACAAGTACAGCCAAAACGGCAATCAGCAGCGAAACGTACAGCGAACTGAAAATCTCGTTGACGTTTTCGGCTTGCGATACATAGCGTTCAGCTGTGATGCCCGCTGGCAAATCTTCATTAAAAGCCTCGATTACTTCGCTGACGCGTTTATCTACAGACGGCACGTCCTGTCCAGACTGAAGAAACACCGTGTAGGAGACGGCCGGCTGTTCTTCGTAAGTGACGATATCTTCTGACGCCACGTCAGCGAATTCCACCGACGCTACGTCAGAAAGCGGAAGCGCCGACTGCCCGACTTGAAGGTCGCGCAATTTGTCGATGCCTTCCGCCTGCGGCACCGTCAGCACGAGCTGCTGCTCGCCGTCGTCATGCGTCCCGAGCGACAGCGGCTGATTGGCCTGCTGGAGCGACTCGAGCACTTCAAACGGCTGCATCCTATTTTCTGCCAGCGCGTCGCCGTCCAGCTCAATGACGACCTGCTGTCCGTTCAAGCCTTTTACTTGTGTCCCGGCTACGCCTGATACGGCTTCTACGTCATCGCTCAACCCGGCAAGCGGTTCGCCGAGTTCAGAAAGCGCTGCTTCGTCCCCATAGAATAAATAGGAAACAAGCGGAAATGTCAGGTCCAGTTTCTCGACACTGATGTCCTGTGCCTGATCCGGAAAATTCCCCGCGGCGCGCTGGGCTTGCTGTTGAATCGAATTAATCAAGCCGTCGGGATCTTCGCCATCTTCAAGCTCCAGTGTAATAATCGATGCAGAGTTTGCTGAAATGGAATCCATCGAAGCGATGCCGTCAATTTTCTGCAGCTCCTGTTCAATCGGATTGGTGATGGCGGTTTCCACTTCCTCCGGCTGTGCTCCCGGCAGGATCGTCGAGACCAGCACAAGCCCCGGCGGAGTTTCCGGGATTTCACGCTGGGGCAGCGTCAAAAACGTATAAACACCGACCAGCATTAAGATCAAAATCAAAAAAATAAATAACTTGCTGCGTTCGAGTATGTATTGCATCGGATTTGTCCCCTTCCAATCGTTGTATAAATATTGTATAAGTTGTAATCAGAAAGAACTACCAATAACACTCGAAAACCGGCCGAATACTCCGGCCGGTTCCTCTTCAACGTCTAGCAGGTTCGCGCCGTTTCCAAAAATAAGCGGCAGTGAACAGCAACAGTGGCGGCACAATGCTCAATTTGAATACCCAGCTGTCGTCTCCCATGAAAATCAACCCCATCGGCAGCAGTGAAGCAATGCCTGCCCAAAACAAGGCTTTCCATGATTTTTTCCAAACACCGTACAAGGCAAGCAACAACGCAGCAATGACCAATGACCAAAGCAAGATCCCCATCAACAGGAAATCCATGTTCATGCGCCTCCGTTCGTTTATGTATTCTTTTTATACCCGTTTTTCTTTTCTAAACCACCCTTTCTATACACGCTGCGCTCTATTATTTTTCGTGCGCTGCATTCAAAAAAGCTCCCAGCAAAGAGCCGGAAGCTTTCGTTCTTTTATTAAAGGTTTTGGAAAAACAGCCGCAGGACATCTGCCCCTCCGATAAACGTACCGAGCGAGCTGCCAATGTTCGTCAGCACAATGACCAACAGGACACGGGTTACTTTATTGTCCCAAAAGCCTTTAACGGTAAACACGTCTTTTGCCAAATTATCAAAATCCCCGACATTCGGGCGCCGCATAAAGGCCTGCGTGAGGCCCGAAAACCAGCCGGCCGCAACGAGCGGGTTGAGCGAAGAAATCGGCGCGGCTACGAAAGCCGTCAAAATGGCAAACGGATGGCCGAACGCCACGGCAGCACCAATTGCGGCAAGCGCCCCGTTCCACAGCACCCAGCTGATCGTCTGATCAAGGCCCGCTGACGGGTTGGCGTAAAATGTATAGGCAATAATTGAAATGATCAACAGCGGAATCGCCCATCCGATGATTTTTGGCCAAACAGATTTTGAAGGTACTTCGTTCAGTGCCTTCAAATCCTGTTCGTGGTTGATTTCTTTGACGATGCCCGGAATATGGGCAGCCCCCAAGACAGCGACCACTTTTTTACCTGGCGCTTCCTTGATTTTCTGCGCCAAATACTGGTCGCGCTCATCGATAAGCGGTTTTTTGATGCGCGGGAAGGCTTTTGTAAAATCGTCCATCACGGCATTGAGCGTATCCTGCTGCTTCATTTTTTCGAGCTCTTCTTCTGTGATCGATTCTTTGCTGAAGATGCTGAAAAAAACCGACGAAATCAGCTGGACTTTGCCGAGCAGCCCGATATTGCCCCAAATGCGCGAAAACGTAACTTGGATATTGCGATCTGCCAACACGAGTTCTGCACCGTTTTCTTCTGCAGAATGGATGCCTTGGATCATTTCAGATCCCGGCTTGATGCCGAATTGGTCAGCCAACCGGTTTTGGAACGATGAAATGGCCAAATTCATCAGCAGCAAGCTCGCTTTTTTCTCTTTAATGATTTTGAAAATATCGGTTTCTTTCCACTTTTTATCATTTGTTACCGACTCATAACGCTGCGCATCCAGTTCGATGCAAACTGCGTCAGGCTGTTCGGCGTCTATCACTTCTTTTACTTGTTCGGCGCTGCGTTTGGAAACGTGCGCCGTGCCGATCAAAATCAATTGTTTGCCGCCCACTTCGAGACGGGTGATATTTTCTTCCGTCATATTGTACTTCCTTTGCAGAATCGGATTTCTCATCATCTATACGAGAAGCGCAGATGAAAAGACTGTCTATTCTTTATAATGAATTACTGGACGGAAAATATCAATCTTTTCGAGAGCCTATAGCTGCGGAGCGTTGAATGTATTTCCTTCTTCAAGATTGCCGGCGCGGAACCCTTTATAAAACCATTCTTTGCGCTGAGCGGAAGTACCATGCGTAAAACTTTCCGGGACGGCGTAGCCGCGGGTTCTTTTTTGAATTGTATCATCCCCGACAGCGCTTGCCGCATTCAACGCTTCCTCCAGGTCGCCTTCTTCCAAGTAGCCCATGCCTTCTGCATGATGAGCCCAGACGCCCGACAAGTAGTCTGCCTGAAGTTCCAAGCGAACTTGCAGCTGATTGTATTCTGTTTCACTCAAGCGGCTGCGCGACTGCTGAACGTCGCCGAGCACGCCAAGCAAATTTTGCACGTGGTGGCCGACTTCGTGAGCGACGACATACGCCATCGCAAAATCACCCGGCGCATTAAACTGGCGCTCGAGCTCATCGTAAAAACTCAAGTCGATATAAAGCTTTGAATCTGCCGGGCAGTAAAATGGCCCTGTTGCCGATCCTGCCATTCCGCAAGCCGACTGCACGCTGCCTGAAAACAGCACCAGAGCTGGCTCCACATATTCCATGCCTTCTTCTTCAAACACTTCTGTCCAGACTTGTTCGGTGTCTGCCAGAACGACGGATACGAATTCAGCCAGTTCTTCTTCGCGCTCACTCGATACGTATGGCTGCGATTGGGCGCCTTCCCCGCCGCCGCCAAGAAGTGCACCCGGGTCTCCGCCGAGAAATGTAATCAGCAGCACAATCAGCAATCCACCGATGCCGCCACCGGCCAGCACCGGTCCGCCAGCGCTCCGTCCTCTTCTATCTTCTACATTTGCACTGCCTGCCCGCCCTTTCCATTTCATCCAGCAGCCCTTCTTTCCATATCTTTTTTACAGCCTATACCCGCTTTGCAGCAAAGGTTAATCCCCTGACGGCAAGCGGTACACTAAAAAACATTCACGCGGATCATCCACCGCGTGCGGAAGCGGAATTTCCGCTGCCAGTTCGAATGCCGTACGCCGCTCAAGAAACTCCGTGTATTCAACCGACGGATAAAACAGCAAAATGCGGACATCCCGTGGAAAGTCACCTGCAGACTGAACGATCCGGTTGACCACTTTCGCAAATACAGCACTCGAGAACGGATTGAAAAAATAAAACCAGCGGTCTTCCGGCTGCACTTTATAATCCTGCGCGTAGCCGTTGATAAACTCTATCGCTGCGTGACCTTTAAAGTTTTTCAAATTCCGCACGGAAGCCTCGTGCAGCGACGGATCGACTTCGATGCCGACCGACGGCGTTCCGGACGCGTGGTGTATATAAAAGTTGAGGCGGCCTTTGCCGCTGCCAAAGTCGACCAATCGGCCCGGCCCGCGCAGCGGATGCGACCGAAACAGCTTGTCGAGCCATGCGTACGGCGTCACTTCAAAGCGGTGTTCATGAAAAGAGGCGTTAAACCCCATCTGCTCGCCGCCCGTGTTGATGTTTAATTGCTTGTCCATTTGCTCGTCTTTCATCCGAAAGCCCCCTTGAATAAATTGATTCGGCTCGTTTCAAGTAATCGTCTTCCCCATTTTTATCACATCGCCTCCGCGCACTCAATTTTTCGCTTGCCAACTGCAGAAATGTCTGTTATATTACAGCTAATTCAATAATTTCTTGCTTCCTTAGCGAAGCGAGGATAGAGGCGCAAAAACCATCAGTACGCAATTCGAGGAGTATGAGCTCTTAGGAAGATTGCGGAAAGGGGGATTTGCCGAAGCGGTGGAATGCTCATAATTCCATGCGCTGGTTCTGCACTGAAGAAGTGCTGGACTGTCATATAGGAAACTATATGGAGGGCTATCTGACGAACGGGAACGATTGGTAAACATAGTTCCTAACGGCAGCAACGGGCCCCCGTTGCTGCTTTTTTGTTTATCACGGACCGGCCTCCACCTCTAACTTTTGAAAAAAAATTAGAAAAGGGTGTGTTCTTTATGAATTTCGGACAAGTTATCACTGCAATGGCTACACCATTCGATGCCAACGGTGAAATCGATTTTCAAGCAACAGCAAATCTTGTAGAGCATTTGATTCAAAACGGCTCAGACGGCCTGGTCGTCGCTGGGACAACCGGTGAATCACCGACGCTGACAAATGAAGAAAAAGTGGCCCTGTTCGAGCATGTTGTAGGCGTTGCGGACGGCCGCATTAAAATTATTGCCGGCACCGGCTCAAACAACACCCGGGCTTCTGTAACGCTGACACAGCAGGCAGAAGCGGCGGGCGTCGACGGCATCATGCTTGTAGCTCCTTACTATAATAAACCTTCACAGGAAGGCATGTACCGCCATTTTGAAGCTATTGCGCAGTCGACTCGCCTGCCTGTCATGCTTTACAACATTCCTGGCCGCAGCATCGTCAATATGTCGGTCGACCTTATCGTCCGTTTATCGCAAATCGACAACATCACCTCCGTCAAAGAAGCAAGCGGCAATTTGGATGCGGCCTCGGAGATCATTGAAAAAACCGGCAGCGGATTTGCGGTTTACAGCGGTGACGACAGCTTGACCCTGCCAATGCTCTCCATTGGCGGAACCGGCATCGTTTCGGTTGCCTCACACATTGTCGGAAATGAAATGCAGCGCATGATTAAATTGTTCCGCACCGGCGATACTGCCGGCGCTGCTGCGATTCACCGGAAACTTCTCCCGACAATGAAAGCCCTATTTGCAGCACCGAGCCCGAGCCCGGTAAAAGCCGCACTTGAATTGTACGGCATTCCAGTCGGCGGCGTACGCCTTCCGATGCTTGCACTGACGAAGGAAGAAACTGCTGCTTTAGAGCAGGCGCTGCCGATCTTCAAGCAAGATACAGTGACACAATAAAAAAAGCTTCGCAAATCAACTGATTTGCGAAGCTTTTTACTTGTAGATTTTCTCGAGC
>JASKZU010000039.1 GCA_030147455.1 Planococcus sp. (in: firmicutes)
TGCTTGAAGTGCTTGATCCTGAACAAAACAATACGTTCAGCGACCATTACATCGAAGAAAGCTACGACCTATCGAATGTCCTGTTTATTGCCACAGCAAACGATCTAGGCTCGATTCCCGGCCCGCTCCGCGACCGCATGGAAGTGACCTCGATTGCCGGGTATACAGAGCTTGAGAAAAAAATGATTGCGAAAAACCATTTGGCTCCGAAGCAGCTGAAAGAACACGGGTTGTCTTCGTCTCAATTAAACTTGACTGAAGAAGCCTTCGTGTCGATGATCCGCTACTATACGCGTGAAGCCGGCGTACGTGCGTTAGAGCGCCAAATCGCTGCAGTTTGCCGAAAAGTCACCAAACAAATTGTGTCGAAAGAAACCGATGAAGTGACGGTCGGCGCAGAAGAAGTCGAGAACTATCTGGGCAAGAAAAAATTCCGCTACGGCGTCGCCGAAACAGAAAATCAAATCGGTGTTGCAACGGGCCTTGCTTATACGGCTGTCGGCGGCGATACGCTTCAAATCGAAGTGTCGCTGTCTGCCGGCAAAGGCAAGCTTCAGTTGACAGGAAAACTTGGAGACGTAATGAAAGAATCTGCGCAAACAGCACTATCGTATGTGCGGGCGCAAGCCGGTGTGCTTGGCATCGATCCCAACTTCCTGGAAGCACACGATATCCATATCCACGTGCCGGAAGGAGCCGTGCCGAAAGACGGGCCTTCTGCTGGAATCACCATTGCTACGGCGCTCGTATCGGCACTGGCTAAACGCCCGGTGCGCCGCGAAGTCGGAATGACAGGTGAAATCACATTGCGCGGCCGTGTCTTGCCGATCGGCGGATTAAAAGAAAAAACGTTAAGTGCACACCGTGCAGGATTAAAAACCATCATCGTCCCTGCGGACAATGAACGCGATTTGGATGACGTACCGGAAACCATTCGCCAGGAGCTGAAATTCCACCTTGTCAGCAAAGCGGAACAAGCGCTTGAAATTGCGCTGGAAGGAGCAGATTATGAACGTCAATAATGTAGAACTGGTGATCAGTGCAGTTCGTCCAGCACAATACCCGGAAACCGAACTGCCGGAATTCGCGCTAGCCGGCCGCTCGAATGTAGGGAAATCATCCTTTATCAATAAAATGATCGGGCGCAAAAGCATGGCCCGCATCTCCTCCAAACCCGGAAAGACCCAAACATTGAACTTCTACAAAATCGAAGAAGATTTGTTTTTCGTCGATGTACCGGGTTATGGCTATGCGAAAGTATCGAAAACAGAGCGGGAAGCGTGGGGCAAGATGATTGAAACGTATATCATCGGACGCGAACAGCTGCGCGCGGTCGTCCAAATCGTGGATCTGCGCCATGCACCGAGTGCTGATGACCGGATGATGTATGATTTCATGAAGCATTACGACATTCCCTGCATTATCATTGCCACTAAAGCCGACAAGATTCCAAAAGGCAAGTGGGATAAACACAAAAAAGTCGTGCGCGAAACGCTTGATATGGTAAAAGGCGATCCGTTGATTGTCTTTTCGTCTGAAACAGGACTTGGAAAAGATGCAGCCTGGCACGAAATCGAAAAACGCATGAACTAAAACTGAAATTGTTCTGGAGACTTCCGGAGCAATCCATAAGCCGTACAGAAAAGCCTCCAAACTTTTCTGTACGGCTTTTTTTACAGCCAGTTTTATCTGGTTAATCGCTTTTTTTGCATAAGTTCACAGTCTATTTCGACTACGAGCATTATACTTGTTCGCATGTGAATGCTTTGCTAAAATTATAATCGAAGCAAGTTTAGAATGATTATAAATAAGCAGGTTCATGCCTTGTTCACAAAATCGCAGGCAAATACCGCATAAAAAGTGATATAATAAACGTATTGAAATATGGAACGTGAAAGGTGTTTTAACCCATGCATACACTCGTAGTCGGGGTCAATTACCGTTCAGCGCCCGTTGCTATTCGTGAAAAGCTGTCGTTTATCGAATCAGAGCTGCCACAGGCAATGCAAGCGCTGCAACAACAAAAAAGCATATTGGAAAACGTTATCGTCTCAACTTGCAACCGCACGGAGATTTATGCCGTTGTGGATCAGCTGCATACGGGCCGTTATTATGTGAAGCAGTTTTTGGCTTCTTACTTTGACATCCCAATGGAGGAATTCTCGCAGTATCTGTTTCTCCATGAGCAAGATGAAGCGATTGATCATTTATTTCGCGTGACTTCCGGCATCGATTCGATGGTGCTCGGTGAAACACAGATTCTTGGGCAAGTAAAATCAAGTTTTCTTGCAGGACAGGAAATCGGTACGACAGGAACGGTTTTCAACCAGTTGTTCAAACAAGCTGTAACGCTTGCCAAACGTGCCCATAACGAAACAGCCATCGGCGAAAACGCCGTGTCGGTTTCGTATGCAGCAGTAGAACTCGGCAAGAAAATTTTCGGGTCGCTGAAAAACAAGCATGTTGTTATTCTGGGTGCGGGAAAAATGGGCGAACTTGCGATCAAGAACTTGCAAGGAAGCGGTGCGGACCGCATCACGGTCATCAACCGGACGGTCGAAAAAGCAGAATTGCTGGCTGAGAAATTCGGCGGCAGTGCCAAGCCGTTAAACCAATTGCAATGCGCACTTCTTGAAGCGGATATTCTCATTTCTTCGACAGGATCTACTGATTTCGTCATCGATTTGGAATTGATGCAATTTGTTGAAAAGCTTCGCAAAGGCAAGCCATTGTTCATGGTGGATATTGCTGTGCCGCGCGATATGGATCCGCGCATCGGCGAGCTTCCGAATGTCTTTTTGTATGATATTGACGATATGCAAGGCATTGTAGAGGCAAACCTGGCTGAACGCGAGCGCGCAGCCAAGCAGATTGCCGGAATGATCGAAACCGAAGCCGAGCAATTTAATGACTGGCTTGGAACACTCGGCGTCGTTCCCGTCATTTCTGCACTGCGTGAAAAAGCACTCGGCATCCAGGCCGAGACAATGGCGAGCATCGAAAACAAGATGCCGGATTTGACAGACCGTGAAAAGAAAATTTTGAACAAGCATACCAAATCAATTATCAACCAATTGCTGAAAGAACCGATCTTGCAGGCAAAAGAAATGGGCACGGCGAAAAAATCCCGTGAGCAGCTTGAATTGTTTACGCAAATCTTCGGCATCGAAGATGAAGTGGAAGAGCAGCGCGACAAGCAGGCGCGTGCCGTTCGCGACAAAGCCGAGCAAGTGCGTCTTGAAAAACAGCAGCAGGGACAGGAAACTCCTGGCTATACCGTATAAAGCTATCTTATAATGAGGCGTTTTCGAATCTATATGTTAAAATGTAGAGGCGAAACGCCTTTAATTATGGAAAACGAAGGGGAATAGGATGGCTGATATAACAATGGCAAGGCTGCACGAAGCTATGGTTATACTATACGCTGTCAGTCTTGTTTTTTATTTTATCGATTATTTAAACACGACCAAAAAAGCCAGCCGCATCGCCATGACGCTTCTAGGAGTCGTCTGGCTTATGCAAACCGTGTTCTTGGTGCTCTATATTGTGGAGACCGAACGCTTTCCGGTGCTGACCTTGTTTGAAGGCATTTATTTTTACGCGTGGCTGTTGGTTACGCTATCGATTGTTTTAAGGATTTTCTACCGCTTTGACTTCGCGGTATTTTTAATCAATATTATCGGATTTATCTTTATGGTTATCCATACATTTGCGCCCGTGCAGATTGAGCGCTCACCGGTCGGGGAAGCGCTTGTATCGGAATTGCTGTTTATCCATATTACATTTGCCATTTTATCGTATGCGGCTTTTTCGCTGTCTTTTGTCTTTTCGGCATTGCACTTGCTGCTGTACCGATTGCTGAAGCAGAAAAAATGGACAAAGCAATGGAGCAATCTGCCGTCGCTTGGGCAAACCGAACAGGGAGCGACGATATCCGTATTGGTCGGCATTCCGCTGCTGTTTGTCTCACTGGTTCTCGGATTTCAATGGGCAGTCGTCTCACTCGAAGAGTTTTCATTGCTTGATGTAAAAATTGTCGGCTCCTCGATTTTATTGATTGTCTACAGCATCATTTTATGGCGCCACCGCAGAGGTTCGCTGAACGGAATGAGCTATGCTTGGGCGCATCTGTACGCATTTTTATTTTTGCTGCTTAATTTCTTTTTCGGCAGCCGGTTATCGGAATTTCATTTTTGGTATTAACAGAAGGGTAGGATTCAGTTGAGAAAAATCGTTGTAGGTTCCAGAAGAAGCAAGCTTGCGTTGACGCAAACCAATCAGTTTATCGACAAAATGCGGGCGGCCGGTGCGCCGTTTGAATTTGAAGTCAAGGAAATTGTGACCAAAGGCGATCGCATCCTGGATGTTCAATTGTCGAAAGTAGGCGGCAAGGGACTTTTCGTTAAAGAAATTGAACAAGCGTTATTCGATAAAGAAATCGATTTCGCTGTGCACAGCATGAAAGACATGCCGTCGACATTGCCGGAAGGCTTGGTGATCGGGTGTGTACCGGAGCGGGAAGATCCAAGAGATGCTTTTATTGCAAATGGCCATGTGAAACTCATGGACTTGCCGGTAGGGGCTGTTGTCGGAACAAGCAGCCTGCGCCGCAGTTCGCAGCTTTTATTGCTGCGTCCAGACTTGGATATTCAATGGATCCGCGGAAACATCGATACGCGCCTGGCAAAACTGGAAGCTGGTGACTTTGATGCCATCATCCTCGCCGCTGCAGGCTTGAAGCGCATGGGATGGAGCGAGGAAATCGTAACTGAATTCATGGGAACCGAAGCTTGCTTGCCGGCGATCGGCCAAGGCGCATTGGCTATTGAATGCCGTATCGGGGACGAGGAGCTGCTATCGGAACTGGCCAAAGTAAACGACCGTGAAACAGAACTGGCTGTAACAGCAGAGCGCAAATTCCTAAAAGACATGAATGGCAGCTGCCAAGTGCCGATTGCCGGTTATGCAACTGTCTCAGGAGATGAAGTTTCATTTACCGGATTGATTTCTTCTCCAGAAGGCGACCAAGTGTACAAAGAATCAGCTGTCGGCATTGACCCAATCGAGGCAGGACGCACAGTGGCTGAAAAAATCAGCTCGCAGGGCGGCTACGACCTGATTCAGCGCGTTATTGCAGAAAGCAATGTGTAAACAAAAGCCAA
>JASKZU010000053.1 GCA_030147455.1 Planococcus sp. (in: firmicutes)
GATAACGGAAAGCGGGACGCCGCCAGACGATTGGCTGCCATAAAAATCGATTCGGAAGAGGGGATTCGAAAGATGAAAAGATCAGCAAAGTTCATTACTACAGCAATGCTTGCAGCAACTCTGCTCGTCCCGGCCATGGGAGTTTCCGCTAATGAAGCTCCAAGCACACAAAACAGCGACAAGATCCGTGTGCTCGTCGATATGCCCGGCAAACAAGATTTAAAAAATGCAAAAGATCGTTACGGCGTCCACTGGGATTTTAATGCAGAAGGCTTTACGACAAATATGACGGAAAAACAATACGAAGCATTAAAGAAAAACAAAAATGTTTCTATTGAAAAAGTACCGGAATTTACAGTCGAAACGACTACGCTGGAACCTCAAGCCCGCTATCAGACGATGGCAGCTTCCCAATCAACTCCTTGGGGCATTAAAGCCATCTACAACAATAACTCAATTACGAGAACAAGCGGAGGAGCGGGCATCAACATCGCCGTCCTGGATACGGGCGTCAATACATCGCATCCTGATTTGGCAGCCAATGTAGAACAATGCAAAGACTTTACGCTTGGTACTTCTATTCGCAACGGCACATGCGTCGATCGTCAGGGGCATGGCACGCACGTAGCCGGTTCTGCACTAGCGAACGGTGGCGGTGGGCTTTACGGCGTAGCACCGCAATCCGATCTTTGGGCATACAAAGTATTAGGGGATGACGGAAACGGCTCTGCGGATGACATCGCTTCAGCGATTCGCCACGTTGCCGATCAGGCATCTGCTTTGAATACGAAAGTTGTCATCAATATGTCTCTTGGCTCTGCAGCAGAAAGCAGCTTGATTACCAATGCAGTAAACTACGCTTACAACAGAGGCGTGTTGATTATTGCAGCTGCCGGCAACACAGGCCCGCGCCAAGGAACGATCGGCTTCCCGGGAGCTTTGCCGAATGCAGTAGCAGTAGCAGCTCTTGAAAATGTCATTCAAAACGGAACACACCGCGTAGCCGACTTTTCTTCCCGCGGCTATAGCCAATATGCAGGTGATTACGCAATCGGCAAATACGATGTAGAAGTTTCAGCGCCAGGCGCGGCCGTTTATTCAGCTTGGTATGACGGCGGTTATGCAACTATCAGCGGAACATCAATGGCTTCTCCCCACGTAGCAGGTCTTGCTGCGAAAGTATGGGCAGCCAATCCATCGGCGACCCACACGCAAATCCGCGGCGACTTGCAAAGACGCGCTAAAAATTACGATATCCTGTCAGGCATTTCTGCAGGTCCTGGAGACGATTCTGCTTCTGGTTTCGGCTTCCCGCGCGTACAATAATTTGCCCGCTAGAATCAAGTCCGGCTTTCAAAGCTGGACTTGTTTTTTTATGGTATTATTTATTTATTCTGACAAAGAAAGGTGAGTTTATGAACATCGGTTCTGTGGTTAAATATTATCGGCTCAAGCACAACTTGACTCAGTCACAGCTGGCTGATGGCATCTGTTCTGTGTCGCACTTAAGTAAAATCGAATCCAATACGTATACGCCTCATACGGATACGTACGAAGCGCTGCTTTCAAAAATGGGCGTTCAGTTGAAAAAAGAACTTGAGCATCAAAAGCGCCTTGAACAGCAATTAGGCCGCTTTATCGATTGCCTGCTGCATTATGATTTGGAAAAATTAGAAGGCATGTACGAAGAATTATATAAAGTGGATGATTATTTGCAGTCTACTGCACTCGTAAACCAATATGCATTGTATAAATTCCGTTATTACTTGCACACTCAGCAATACGAGAAAGCAGCTGTCCAGCAAAAAATGCTCGATAAACTTAAAGCTTCGTTTACAGCTCCCGAGCAGTGGATGAGCCGATTTTTCCAAGCGATTCATTTTAGCTTCCTCGGCCAATTCAAAAGAGCCATGGCATTGATGAATGAGCTCGATCAAGGATTTCACAGTATCCCGCAAAAGCTGGAAGGCGAATTTTATTACCAAAAGGCCCGCATTTTACTGTTATTCGATCGCCTCGAGCAGTCGGCCTATTATGCGGAACTGTCTGTACGTGCGTTTCAGATGCATCACAATTACATTCGCCTCCTTCATGCCCAGTTGCTGCTCGCCATCAACTACACAAGGCACAATTTGATTACACAGGCAGCAAGCCTTTACGAAATCATCAAGCGCAATGCCCAATTGACCCATCAGCATGATTTGTATCAATCGGTTCTTTATAATTATGCCGAGCTGATGAAAAGCCAGAAGCAGGACAGCCAGGCAATTGAATGGTTTGAAGAACTCAAAGAGACGTTGGAACCGGGAAGCTACTTATACAAAGCGATAATCGTCAATCTGTTGGAAGTCAAGCCGATGACCGAAGAAGAAACAGCTGAACTGACCAAACAGTTACGTATGCCTGGAACGTCAGCGGATGAAGCTTATTTCAATATTTACAGCGGCTACTACGAAAAGCGGAAATTTTCCCAACAAGTTCTTTTGAACTATAAAGAAGATATAATGTTTCCATTTTTCAAAAAATATGGTTATATTAAAGATATCAGACAGCTTTCAGAAGATCTTGCAGCTTTTTACAAAGATCAGCAGGATTGGGCAAAAGCTTATTACTATCAAAATCAGTTTATAGAACACGGGGGTGAATGACGATGGGCAAAAAGAAATTGGCGATGGGTGCGTTGCTGGCCTTGCTGTTGACTCTAACAGCCGGACTGCCTCAAGCAGCAGCTTCTTCCTCGACGACAGATGGAACTGTGACAATCAACGGACCGATAGTTTTGCCGCCGCTTTAACAACAAAAGAAACCTGCCAATTTGGCAGGTTTCTTTTGTTATGTCCGGAAAAGAATCCAATAGGCAGCTGCTTTATAGCAACCCGGCAAAAGATTCGGTAAACTGTAAAAAAAGAAAGGGGGCGATGGAATGTACAAAAAACGGCAGTATGTATTCGAGGAAGGCCGCCCGGTGCTCGCTACTATACGCAACTACAATGAAGAGGATTTTGCTGGATTGATTGATGTGCAGCGCGAATGTTTTCCGCTTCCTTATCCACAGGAATTGCTGTGGAATGAAGAACAATTGCAGCATCACATTACTTTGTATCCTGAAGGGGCTCTTTGTGTAGAAATTGAAGGAGAAATTGCCGGATCGATGACAGCAATGCTGGTAAAATTCGACCCGGACGATTTGCAGCACACGTGGGACGAGGTAACAGACAAAGGGTCGATCCGGACGCATGACCCTTCAGGGAATGCGCTTTATGTAGTCGATATTGGGGTCAAGCCTAAATTTCGCAAACTAAAGTTAGGGCGCCTATTGATGGAAGCAATGTATGAGCGGGTTGTGGAAGACCGTCTGGAACGCCTTATCGGCGGTGGCCGCATGCCTGGCTATCATATCCATGCAGATCAGCTGCCGCCTGAAGCGTATATCGAAAAAGTGCTGGCCGGAGAACTGCGGGATCCGGTTATCAGCTTTTTATTGAATTGCGGGCGTATGCCGGTAGCCATTCTTTCCGGATATCTGGAAGATGAGGAATCGCTCGATTACGCTTTATTGATGGAGTGGAAAAATCCTTTCCAATAATTTTTTGTGAATTAGAAGATGGGAAAGATTGCTATATTACGCTAAGAAAATCAGCGCAGCTCAAATGCATATAAAATGCTTGGATGTCCTTGTGCCTATTGAAAGCGGATGCATAAAGAAGGGTTTTAATAAGGTTTTAAACACTTATAATAATTATTCATTAATTCATTGTATTCTGAAAAATGTCCTCTATAATAATATAGAAAAAGAAGGGACAGGATACAATATGAAAAAAGATTTGCGCATCAACAGCAAAGTATTTAGCGAAGGGCCCATGAAAGCACCAAACCGTGCCATGCTCCGTGCGGTCGGCGTGACCGACGAAGGATTCGAGCAGCCGATGGTGGGCATTGCCAGTACGTGGAGCGAGGTTACGCCGTGCAATATACATATTGATGAATTAGCAAGAGCTGCCAAAAAGGGTGCGGAAGGCGCGGGTGCTGTTCCGTTTATCTTCAATACAATTACCGTTTCTGATGGAATTTCGATGGGGACGGAAGGCATGAAATATTCATTGTCGAGCCGGGATGTTATCGCTGATTCAATCGAAACGGTTGTTGGTGCGGAAAGCTTGGATGGACTGGTCGCCATTGGTGGATGTGACAAAAATATTCCAGGATGCCTTATTGCAATTGCCAATTCTGAAGTGCCGGCCGTATTCGTTTACGGAGGAACCATTGCAGCAGGACGCTATAACAGCCAGGACATTGACATCGTTTCGGTATTTGAAGGTGTTGGGCAGCATAACAACGGGACAATCGATGATTCAGCTCTCCGCAAAATCGAATGCAGTGCGTGTCCTGGAGCAGGTTCATGCGGCGGCATGTATACAGCCAACACGATGGCATCGGCTGCTGAAGCGATGGGCATGAGTTTGCCGGGCAGTTCTTCCAACCCCGCCGTCTCGGAATACAAAGAAGCAGACTGCGAAGCCGCAGGCAAGGCGGTCTACAATTTATTGGAGCTTGGCATTTATCCGAAAGACATCATGACAAAAGAAGCGTTCGAAAATGCCATTACGGTAGTCATGGCGCTTGGTGGCTCCACAAATGCGATTCTTCATTTGCTGGCAATCGCGCACGCAGCTGAGGTGGATTTGACGATTGATGATTTTAACCGTCTTCAAAAAACTGTTCCGCATTTAGCTGACTTAAAGCCAAGCGGCAAATATGTGATGCAGGACTTGCACCGTGTAGGCGGCGTTCAAGCAGTCATGAAAATGCTGCTTGAGGCAGGATATCTGCATGGCGATTGCATGACGGTTACCGGCAAAACGGTAGCGGAAAACCTGCAGGAAGCACCGCCATTAACAGAAGGCCAGGACGTCATCATGCCGTTCGACCAGCCGAAGCGAAAAGACGGCCCGTTGATTGTTCTAAAAGGCAATTTGTCGCCAACCGGAGCCGTAGCTAAAGTATCAGGCGTCAAAGTCAACCGCCATACAGGACCGGCGCGCGTCTTTAACAATGAAAAAGAAGCGACAGCTGCAGTGATGGCGAACGAAATCAACGACGGCGACGTGCTCGTGATCCGTTATGTGGGGCCAAAAGGCGGGCCGGGAATGCCGGAGATGCTGTCGATTTCAGCAATCCTTGTCGGCAAAGGCATGGGCGAATCGGTAGCGCTTCTGACAGACGGCCGTTTTTCCGGCGGCACCCATGGATTGGTAGTCGGTCATATATCGCCTGAAGCCCAGTCAGGAGGCCCGATTGCCTTGTTAAAAGAAGGCGACATCGTGACGATCGATTCGGACTTGCAGGAAATTTCAATGGACGTTCCAGAGGGCGAACTGGAACAGCGCCGAAGCGAATGGACAGCGCCTCCGCTTCATAAAAAAGGCGTGCTCGGCAAATATGCGCATAATGTATCGTGCTCGTCCAAAGGAGCAGTTACTGACTACCTGAACAGATAATTCGATTTCTAAAGTGAAAGCAATTGGAAAAGGGCTGTCCTCCGGAGAGGACAGCCCTTTGTTTTGCAAGGTAACGATCATTTGTTTTGACTAAAATATTAACCCGTAACGAACGGGGAATCATTTCCATTGAAAGTGTTTGCTTTCAGTACCGCGGTAATAGTTCCACTGGGTGCTCTCTAACTTAAGCAACGTAAACCCTGCCTTCTTTTACGTCCTTGCGATCCTGTAATCGCGCCAGTGTGAATAAGTGTCTTCAAAAACATTGCGTAGAATGCCAGATCATCAAAATATATGAGTTACCTCATAGTTAACTTTGATTACTATCTCATAAACTAGGGTATAAGTCAACGATACGGATTCTATAGTAGAATCAACTGGTTTTTGAAGAAAACGAATTGATGTATAATGAAAGTTATTACTGCGGAAGAAGGGGATTTTTTTGGAAACGCGTTATTCTGATGACAGCTTGGCATTACATACCGATTTATATCAAATCAACATGGCGGAAACTTATTGGTCAGACGGAATGCATGAGAAAAAGGCAGTGTTTGAACTGTTTTTCCGCAAACTGCCATTCGGCAACGGCTATGCAACATTTGCCGGCCTTGAACGAGTCTTGGATTACCTGGAAAACTTCCATTTTACGGACAGCGACATCGAATACTTGCAGGAACTTGGCTATAAGGAAGATTTTCTCGACTATTTAAAAACAGTCCGCTTTACTGGGGACGTCTACTCTGTCGTCGAAGGAGAGCTGGTTTTTCAAAATGAACCGCTCCTGCGGATAGAAGCGACCTTAGTGGAAGCACAGCTGATAGAAACCGCTTTGTTGAACATCGTGAATTATCAAACCTTGATTGCGACAAAAGCGAGCCGCATCAAGCAAGTGGTCGGTGCAGAGCGGGTCATGGAGTTTGGGACAAGACGTGCACAGGAAATGGATGCAGCCATTTGGGGAACCCGTGCAGCATATATCGGCGGGTTGGAAGCAACGAGCAACACGCGTGCAGGGAAATTATTCGGCATTCCTGTAGCCGGGACACATGCCCATTCCATGATTCAAGCATACAAAGATGAGTATGAAGCCTTCCATGCCTATGCAAAACGCCATTTTGATTGTGTTTTTCTGGTCGATACATATGATACATTGAAATCCGGAGTTCCCATCGCGATAAAGGTGGCCAAAGAATTAGGGGACAAAATCAACTTCCGCGGAATTCGTCTTGACAGCGGCGATATCGCCTTTTTATCGAAAGAAGCGCGCAAGATGCTGGACGAAGCCGGGTTTACTGAAACGGAAGTTGTGGTCTCCAATGATTTGGATGAATACACGATCCTGAATTTAAAAGCACAAGGTGCACGTGTAGATACATGGGGAATCGGCACAAAGCTCATCACGGCTTATGACCAGCCTGCACTCGGGGCGGTCTATAAACTGGTTTCGATTGAAAACAGCGAAGGCGAGATGGAGGATACAATCAAAATTTCCGCCAATGCAGAAAAAGTGACCACTCCAGGCCTTAAAAACGTTTACCGCATCATAGACAGGGAAAATGGAAAATCAGAAGGTGATTACATTTCCATGCACGATGAAGATCCTTCTTCTGAAGAACGCCTCAAGATGTTCCATCCTGTTTACACATTCGTCTCTAAGTTCATCACTAATTTTGATGCGGTAAACATCCATCAAAAAGTGGTCGAATCGGGCAAGGTTATCTATACAAACCCGCCGCTTGAAGAAATTCAGCAGTATGCCAAAGAAACGTTGGAGTTGCTGTGGGACGAATACAAACGCTCGCTCAACCCTGAAGAATATCCAGTGGATTTGAGTGAAAAATGCTGGAACAACAAAATGCGCAACATTCAGGAAGTTAGGGAAACCGTGCAGCAATTTTCAAGAAAATAAAAGGGGGATTCACATGTCCGCACTACAACAGCAAATCATTGAGGAACTCAAAGTCCAGCCTTCAATTGATCCGCAGCAGGAAATTGAGCGCACCGTTCAGTTTTTGAAGGATTACTTGAAGCACCATAGCTTTTTAAAAGGATTTGTACTCGGCATCTCAGGAGGGCAGGATTCGACTCTTGCCGGCAAGCTGGCACAAATGGCAATTGACGAACTCAACAAAGAAACTGGAGAACAAACATATGGTTTCTACGCAGTCCGCCTGCCGTACGGCGAGCAGTTTGATGAGCATGATGCACAAGACGCTTTAACATTCATCAACCCGACAAAAGTATATACGATCAATATTAAAGAAGCGGTTGATGCAAGCGACCGCGCTTTAAAAGCGGAAGGCATCGAGCTTTCCGATTTCGCTAAAGGAAACGAAAAAGCACGCGAACGAATGAAAGCCCAATTTTCAGTTGCAGCAACGCATCAGGCGGTTGTTCTTGGAACTGATCATGCTGCAGAGGCAATTACCGGATTTTACACAAAATACGGCGACGGTGCAGCCGACTTGGTGCCTTTGTTCCGGTTGAACAAGCGCCAAGGCCGTGAAATGCTTCGCGTGCTTGGATCTCCTGAGCATTTGTACACGAAAATTCCAACAGCTGATTTGGAAGAAGACAAGCCGGCCATACCGGACGAAGTGGCGCTTGGACTGACTTACGACCAAATCGACGATTACTTGGAAGGCAAGAGCATTGCAAAAGATGCCGAGGAAAAACTGGAAGGTTATTATTTGAGAACACAGCACAAGCGCAATTTGCCGATTACGGTATTTGACGACTTTTGGAAGCAGCAATAACTCGAAAATATGAGACGAAGAAAGGGTATGCCTTTTCTTCGTCTTTTTTGTTGTGCTGGCTGGTGTTTTTCTCGGAAGCTTGCCAGCTTGGAAGCGTCCGGCGCAGTTGAGTTATCGGCTATAATCCGATATGATGGCAATAAGATTGTGATAATTCAAAACCTTTTCGATCCATATAGGGGGAACAGACTATGAAAGCAACCGAACGTTTGGGAAAAGTTATAGATAATATCGAGAAAGTAATCATCGGCAAACGGGAAATCGCCGAATTAAGCTTGGTCGCTTTATTGTCTCATGGGCATGTGTTGTTGGAAGATGTTCCAGGTGTAGGAAAAACGATGCTTGTTCGTGCGCTCGCTAAATCGGTTGGAGCTGATTTTAAGCGCATTCAGTTTACACCGGATTTGCTGCCGTCTGACGTAGTAGGGGTTTCCATCTATAACCCGAAAGACATGCAATTCCATTTCCGGCCTGGCCCGATTATGGGGAACATTGTGCTGGCGGATGAAATCAACCGGACATCACCGAAAACGCAATCGGCACTTCTTGAAGCGATGGAAGAAGCATCCGTGACAACGGATGGCATCACTATGCGCATTCCGAAACCTTTTTTCGTAATGGCCACTCAAAATCCAATTGAATACGAAGGAACTTATCCATTGCCCGAAGCCCAGCTCGATCGTTTTTTGATTCGTGTCAAGATGGGTTATCCAACCCACGCGGAAGAAATCGAAGTGCTGACTCGTGCGCAGTCTGTCGCACCGATTGAAGAACTGGAAGCTGTCCTCACTTTAGAAGATCTGCTGGAACTTCAGGAACAAGTGCGGACGATACGGGTAGACGACACAATCCGCCAGTATATCGTTGACTTGACCAGCCAGACGCGTCACGATCCCTACGTCTATTTAGGAGTCAGCCCACGCGGTTCAATTGCTTTAATGAAAGCTGCCCAATCATACGCCATATTAAAAGGCCGGGACTATGTCACTCCGGACGATATCCAGTATTTAGCGAAATTTGTTTTCGGCCACCGCATTATGTTGCGTTCAGAAGCCCGCTATGACGGCATCACGGCAGATGAACTGACTGACCGAATCATCGCAAAAACACGCGTGCCCGTTCAAAGGCTTGTAAATCAATGAAACGGGTTAAACAATTGCTCGGCTCGTCTGGCAGGATGATTTTCGTGCTTATCCTGCTTTTTTTGACTTTTTCATTTGCCATGTTTCAAGGCGGCTTTGTCAGCTGGTTTATTTTTTATGTATCGTTGCCGTTTATCGTGTACTCCGTGCTCTTATTTTGTTATCCGCTCGGCAACTTGCGTGCGCAGCGGACGGTTCATACTCCGCGTATCCAAAGCGGCCATAGTTTTTCAGCCACTGTCACCATCCGCAGGACATTTCCTTTTCCGTTGCTTTATACCGCTCTTCATGAACAGGCACATACACCGCGCCTGAAACACCAAATGGCCCAAACAGCCCGCAATATGCTATTGCCGGGATTCCGCCGCGATTTTTCATGGACCTATGAAATTGAAAAAATGCCAAGAGGCGAGCACGTGCTGGAAGGTATAGCGATTGAAACAGCTGATTTTTTCGGTTGGGTAAAAAAGCAGCAGTTGCTGCCGGTTCGCCAATCCGTGCTTGTTTATCCAAACACAGTAGATTTGACATACCGGCCGATTGGCTCAAGCTTTGATCAAGGATCGATTGCCGCCCCTTTTACATTAGTCAAAGATACGACGATGGCCAGCGGCATCCGCGATTATCAACCTGGCGACCGGGTATCATGGATTCATTGGAAATCGTTTGCCAGAACGCAAACGATGCGGACAAAAGAATTCGAAGACCGCCAATCACAGGATTTGTTCTTGCTAGATGATAGGTCGCCGTCTGCCAGTTTTGAAATACAGGTAGAGCTCATTGCATCGATTCTCACATCGGTCGTTTCAGCCAACGCCAGTCTAGCCTATTTATCGGCCGGTACACCGCGCGCTTTTTTTCCGCTTATCCAGACAGATGAACAGCTGCAAAGAGCCATGTACCATTTAGCAAGAGTTCAAGATGATTTAGACCGTCCAATCGAAACGGTCGTTGGACAGGACCTGAAGCAAATCCGTGTTTCAAGCCTAGTCTACGTAACCGGTTCGCTGTCACGCCAGATGGTGGACGAAATTCGCCGCAACGTGACCAGCCTGAGTCATTGCCTGTGTCTTGTAGTAATGGAAAAAGGCCAAAAACCCACGCCAGAAATGGAAAAAAACCATCAATACGCCAGGTCAAAAGGCTTTTTTGTCAAAACGATCGGGCCAGAGAATTTTACTTCGGCATTTACGGAGGCGAATCGTTCATGACTTCTATTCGGCATAACAAAGTGTTTATGGGACTGCTTTATGTATTGGTATTCTTCCTTCTGGCCGAATGGCTTCGCCCGGTTATCGAGCTGACCGAAACCGGCCATCATTCACTGTTTCTTATTTTTGTGGCAGCCGGATTGCTGATGGCGTTCTTTGAAATGCCATGGTGGATTAGCGGGCCAGCTAAATTGCTCTATATCTTTTGGTTTATCAGTTATGTGTATACAGGCAGCCTTTTTTTCACGCTCGATAGTCTGAGTTTTATCGGGCAGGAAGCGTCTGCAAGCTTGTCGGCATTGCTTAGCCAAAATTGGCAGGAAACAACAGACGTATTTCGCACGATGCTGTTTTTTGCTTTACTGTGGATGGCGGTTTACCTAGTTCATTATTGGGTCGGCTTCCGCCTCAGCATTTTCCTGTTTTATTTGTTGACAGTAATTTTCGTGGCCGTGCTTGATACATTCAGCCCCTATTCGGGAGAGACGGCCATTGTACGGATTATGGTTATTGGCCTATTGCTCGCCGGGCTCTTGCATCTTGCCCGGTGGATGGATCGGCAGCGAGCCGGCGACAAAACAGAAAAGCTCTTGATGTATTCAATCCCGCTGCTGCTCGTGCTGCTCGCTTCTACGGCATTGGCATTTTATATGCCAAAAGCAGCGCCGATGTGGCCGGATCCCGTTCCCTACATTACTTCCTACTCAGGAAAAGGCGGGGGCGGGCAAGGAAGTGTCGGGCGCATTGGCTACGGTGTGGATGACACTGAGCTTGGTGGTTCGTTTGTTTCCGATGATACACCGGTGTTTCGGGCCGAGACAGAAGAAGGACAATATTGGAAAGTAGAAGTAAAAGATTCGTACACAACCAAAGGCTGGGAACTTTCAGAGACGAACGCAGAAGAGCAGTTTTACCAGAACGGGGACTTGGTGGAAACTGACTTTCCAACAGCAGCCGAAGGTGATTCAGGCTCTGCGCTGGTCGATATGCAGCAGCCTTTCCCCTTTGTTCTATATCCATACGGGACAGCTTCTTTTCTAATGGAAGAAACACCGGATTACCGTTATGATCCAGTACAGCAACGTTTCGATACGCTGCAGGAAGACCGAACGTTCGAGGCGGATGTTTATGAAGTCTTCTTTAACCAGCCTTCCTATAGTTTGACGGAATTACGCGAAACAGAACTAGGTGGGCTTTCAACGCTTCCTTCTGAGTTTGACCGCTATTTGCAATTGCCTGATGAATTGCCGGAGCGTGTCGGCGAGCTGGCGGAAGAAATAGCTGCCGGATCTGCCACTGTCTACGATCAAGCGCGTGCTGTTGAACGCTATTTCGGAACAGGAGGATTCGAGTACAGCCAAACAGACATCCCGGTGCCAACGGCAGAACAGGACTATGTCGACCAGTTTCTTTTTGAAACACAGCGCGGCTATTGCGATAACTTTTCAACTTCGATGGTCGTTATGCTGCGGACTCTTGATATTCCGGCTCGCTGGGTTAAAGGGTTTAACGAGGGAGAAGTCGTTGATGCAGCAGGTGATTCTGATATTTACCAAGTGACCAACAACAATGCCCATTCCTGGGTAGAGGCTTATATGCCGGGAGTCGGTTGGATGATGTTCGAGCCGACGATTGGTTTTGAAGGGGCTTCGTCAATTGACTTTGATATAGAATTGGAAACTTCAGAACCGACGCCTGAAGACATGCCGGACCGCCCGGAACCCGAAGTGGAAGCACCGGTCGACCAGCCGGATGAAGGAGCAGCGGCTGCAGAGGGACCGACAATTGGAGAGCGATTTATGGAATTTCTATCGGACAATCTCGGCAAGCTGCTGGCCGTTACCGCAACTTTGCTAATGCTGCTGCTAGTGCTGTTTAAAGTGCGAGCCAAGTGGATGCCAAAAGTTCTGATACCGTATTACCGACAGAAAGGTGAAGGGGCAGATGCGTTCGAGAGCGCCTATCTGCGTTTGCTGAAACAACTGGATCTTTACGGAATCAAACGCGCCCCGGGACAAACGCTGCGTTCTTATGCTGCTTATGTCGATTCTTTCTTCGGCACTCACGAGATGTCGACATTAACATCGGCTTATGAAAAATCCGTCTACGGTGGAGACGGCGAATCGGTCAACTGGCCTGAAATGAAGGAAAGTTGGGAAAATTTAATCAATCGGACAAGCGGTTGATTTTGAAAACACTAGCCTGTACAATTGAGAAAATTATAGAATACAGTGCCCTCATATATGTCCGATGATACGGTTCGGATGTCTCTACCAAGTCACCGGAAATGACTTGACTATGAAGGTGGATGACGCATGCTTTTTGGCATGCGCATTCGCCTTTTTAACGTAGAGGACAAGAACGCGAGGAGTCATTTTTCGCGTTCTTTTCTTTATTATAGGGCCTGAATTGAATAGAAGAGGTGAAGGATTTGCCAGTCAGTCCAATGTTAAAAGAGCAGAAGAAAATTGTCGTCCTCGATTTCGGCAGCCAATATAACCAATTGATTACGCGCCGCATCCGGGAGATTGGTGTTTACAGCGAACTCCACCCACACACCATTACGGCAGATGAAATCAAAGAAATGAATGCGACGGGCATTATCTTCTCTGGAGGCCCAAACTCTGTTTACGATGAAAATGCCTTTTCCATCGATCCGGCTATTTTTGAAATGGGGCTGCCGATTCTCGGAATTTGCTACGGCATGCAATTGATGGCG
>JASKZU010000058.1 GCA_030147455.1 Planococcus sp. (in: firmicutes)
TGGCTGCCCCAGCCGATTTCCTTTTGCTCGCCGCGAATTTCCAGAAGCTGTTGTTCTTGCTCTTCGATCTTCAATGCATAAAGTTTGGCTTTTAGCATTTGCATCGCTTTTTCACGGTTTTTGATCTGCGAACGTTCCTGCTGGCAAGTAACAACTGCGCCAGTCGGAAGGTGAGTGATGCGGACTGCAGAGTCAGTCGTGTTAATGTGCTGGCCGCCGGCGCCGCTTGCCCGGTACGTATCCACTTTCAAATCTTCTGTGCGGATATCAATTTCGATCTCACCGGTAAATTCCGGCATCACTTCGCAAGAAACAAAGCTCGTGTGGCGGCGTCCGGATGAATCGAAAGGTGAAATGCGCACTAAGCGGTGAACGCCTTTTTCCGCTTTCAAGTAACCATAGGCGTTGTGCCCTTTAATGCCGAGCGTTACCGATTTGACGCCTGCTTCATCGCCAGCCAGATAATCCAGCGTCTCGACTTTAAATCCGCGTTTTTCAGCCCAGCGTGTGTACATCCGGAGCAGCATGGAGCACCAATCCTGAGATTCGGTTCCGCCTGCGCCAGGATGCAATTCCAAAATGGCGTTGTTTTTATCGTACGGTTCGCTCAGCAGCAATTCCAATTCAAAATTGCCAAGTGCCACAAGGAATTGTTTCAATTCGCCGCTTACTTCTTCATGAAGCTCTTCATCCGCCTCTTCACGCAAAAGTTCAAGCGTCATTTCCATGTTTTCCTGATCTTCTTCAAATTTGCGGTAACGATTAACCGTATCTTTTAATGCATTCAATTCAGAAATGACAACCTGTGCCTCTTCTTGGTTGTTCCAGAAATTCGGGTCGAGCATGCGCTCGTCAAGTTCCTGAATACGCGCCTCTTTGTTTTCTAAGTCAAAGAGACCCCCTGAAGTCCGCCAGTTTTTCGGCTGTTTTGTCGAGCTGGTTGCGAATATCCGCTAGTTCCATCATAGTAAGTTCCTCCTCATAATAATGCCGAAGAGCTGTCGCTCTCCGGCAGTCAAACCTTCTTGTTGGGATTAAGATGCTGCCCCATGGCAGTTTTTGTATTTCTTGCCGCTGCCGCATGGGCATAAATCGTTCCGGCCGACTTCCATTTCACGGCGTACCGGTTCTTTCTTTTTCTGAGGTGCCGATCCGCCTTCTTTCGGGTTGACCGCTTGGCCTTTCGCCACTTCCTCACGCTGAAGGTTATTGTTGATTTCCGCCTTCATGGCATACTTGGCCACGTCGTCTTCAATCGCTTCAATCATTGTTTCAAACATGGCAAATCCTTCGTTTTGGTATTCACGAAGCGGGTCTGTCTGGCCGTATGCACGTAAATGAATGCCTTGGCGCAATTGATCCATCGCATCGATATGATCGATCCATTTCGTGTCGATCGAACGCAGCAAGACCACTTTCTCGAATTCACGCATGCGTTCCGGCGTCATTTCGGCTTCTTTTTCGTTATACTGCACAGTAACCAACTCACGAATATGAGTGATGATTTGATCCTGCGTTTTGCCTTGTAATTCTTCTTCGGATACAGCATCTTCCGGTAGAACCGTCGCTGACAGCACTTCTGTCATTGATTTCAGGTTCCACTCTTCCGGCTTTTCTGCGGCTGTGTGGGCAGAAACAATCCGGCCAATAGAACCGTCGATCATGTTTTCCACAAGTTCACGCATATTGCCGGTTTCGAGAACTTCCATCCGTTCCTTGTAAATAATCTCACGCTGCTCGCGCAGTACATCATCGTATTGCAGCAGGCGTTTCCGCGCATCGAAGTTGTTGCCTTCCACACGTTTTTGGGCGGATTCCACAGAACGCGTCACCATGCGCGACTGCAGCGGCTGGGAATCGTCCATACCGAGTTTGCCCATCATGTTGCGCATTGCATCCGATCCAAAGCGGCGCATCAGGTCGTCTTCAAGCGACAAGTAAAACTGAGTGACGCCCGGATCTCCCTGGCGGCCGGAACGACCGCGCAGCTGATTATCGATTCGGCGGGATTCGTGGCGCTCGGTACCGAGAACCGCAAGGCCCCCTGCTTCAATAACGCCTGCGCCAAGCTTGATATCCGTACCGCGTCCAGCCATGTTGGTCGCAATGGTCACTGCGCCTTTTTGGCCGGCATCCAAGATGATTTCAGCTTCGTGGGCATGGTTTTTCGCATTCAATACCGAGTGCTTGATGCCTTTTTTCGTTAAATAAGCAGAAATGATCTCAGATGTTTCAATTGCAACGGTACCGACAAGTACCGGCTGCCCTTTTTGATGGCGTTCGATAATGTCTTCTGCTACTGCTTTATATTTGCCTTCAGTCGTCGCATAAATCAAATCGACGCGGTCATCGCGAACGATCGGCTTGTTTGTCGGAATCGAAACCACATACATATTGTAGATGTTGCGGAATTCTTCTTCTTCTGTTTTGGCCGTACCAGTCATACCAGAAAGCTTTTCGTATTTCCGGAAATAGTTCTGGAAAGTAATCGTCGCCATGGTCATCGATTCGTTTTGGACTTCAAGTCCTTCTTTTGCTTCGATTGCCTGGTGTAAGCCGTCTGAATAACGGCGGCCCTGCATCAAGCGGCCCGTGAATTGGTCGACAATGACCACTTCACCGTCCTGAACTACATAATCCACATCTTTTTGCATGGTTACATGCGCTTTTAGGGATTGATTGATAGCGTGGTTCAAACGGACATGATTCAAATCGAACAAGTTATCGATGCTAAATGCTTTTTCAACTTTTTCGATGCCGTCTTCCGTCAAGACAACACCTTTTGTTGTTTCGTCGTATGCATAGTCCGTGTCTTTGGTCAGAAGACGCGCGAAAGCATTGGCCTGCATGTATAATTGGGCAGATTTTGCAGCTTGCCCAGAAATGATCAACGGCGTACGCGCTTCATCAATCAAAATAGAATCGACTTCATCAATTACGGCAAAATACAACGGGCGCTGAACCATATCTTCTTTGTACAACACCATGTTATCGCGCAAATAGTCAAAGCCAAGTTCATTGTTTGTGCTATATGTGATATCAGCTTCATAGGCTTCGCGTTTTTGTTCTTTTGTCAGGCTATTGACGTTCAAACCGACAGTCAAGCCAAGCCAATTGAACAATGTGCCCATTTCTTCTGCATCACGGCTTGCCAAATATTCGTTGACCGTCACAACATGAACGCCCTTTTTCGTGATAGCATTCAAATAAACCGCCATAGTGGACGTCAGTGTTTTACCTTCACCTGTCTTCATCTCGGAAATATTTCCTTGATGAAGTGAAGCCGCACCCATGATTTGAACGCGGAACGGGTACATTCCAAGAACACGTTTTGACGCTTCGCGGATTGTCGCAAAAGCTTCCGGCAGCATTTCATCCAGCACTTCACCGTTTTGGAAACGCTTTGTAAACAAGGCGGTTTTCGCTTTTAGCGATTCATCCGGCAATGCACTATATTCGTCCGCCAATGCTTCTACCTGGTCTGCCACTTTTTCAAGTCGTTTTAAATCACGTTTATTAGGGTCAAATACTTTATTCAATACTCCAAGCATGTTTACCGCTCCCTAGCATAGCGACGTTAACAAATCGCTGTTGCTCGTATTTTCATTTCATTAAATCTTTATATCCAGCTTAGCCGATTACAGCATTTCCAATAAAAATCTCACCACTCATTTTAACACTGCACTAGAAAGCGTGCAAATAAAGCTGCATGTCCCTATACCTAACGCCCCTCGTTCTTTTGTTGTTAAAGAAGCTGGTTACATTGACGCTGATTAGCTGGCGGATGTTCCAACCGCCAAGACATCACCCAACCGAGTGCCTGGATTAAAGTTTCCCACACAAAAAAGCCTCCCGCTGCGGGAGGCTTTTTTACTTAAGATGTAGTTTCAATCAAACCGTATGAACCATCTTTGCGTTTGTAGACAATGTTTGTGCCATTTGATTCAGCGTCCGTGAAAACAAAGAAGCTGTGGCCAAGCATATTCATTTGAAGCACTGCTTCTTCTTCGTCCATTGGCTTCAGGTCAAATTGCTTTGTACGGACAATTTTCAAATCCTCTTCATCTTCCGCTTCTGCTGAGCTGTTGTTTTGTGCTTCGCTTTCAGCAGCGGCAAAAGCAACGCCTATTCCATCGCGGTCGCGGAACTTCCGGTTGACTTTTGTTTTGTACTTGCGGATTTGGCGTTCCAATTTTGATACGATCAAATCGATTGCCGCATATAGATCGTCGTGCCGTTCTTCAGCACGCAACGTTAGATTTTTCATTGGAATCGTTACTTCAACTTTTGTTTGGTTATGGTTGTAAGATTTTAGATTCACCATTGCAGTGGCATTTGCCCCGTCGGTGAAGTAGCGCTCGATTTTCTCGACCTTTTTTTCAATGTGTTCGCGTATCGCGGGAGTTACCTCAATATTTTCGCCTCTGATGTTAAATTGCAACATGTGAACTCCTCCTTCTGTTTTGCTTATCTTTCTATTTCTACTTGTTCCCTCAGGACTCCTTCTTAAAACCCAAAAAGTTTCAAGAGGATTGCGAACAGGTAAACTATGAGTCAAGGAGATGAAGCCCATGTTTACAAACAAAGTAGTAATCGTTACTGGAGCCGCACAAGGAATCGGAAAAACCGTAGCAGAATATTTTCAGAAAGCAGGAGCAAAAGTTATCGGCCTAGACGTTGAACCGCTCTCGAACGAGCACATCGAATCTTACCGGTGTGATGTCGGAAACTTCGCCGAAGTTGAAAAGACATTCCGTGAAATTCACGAAAAGCATAACTCAATCCACATTCTTATCAACAATGCCGGCCTCTCGGAATTCAAGGATATGTGGGAAGTAACCGAAGAAGATTGGGACCGCGTACTGGATACCAATTTGAAAAGCGTATTTATCTGCAGCCGCGAAGCCGCGCGTTATATGGACAGCGACATCCGGTCGATCGTTAATATGTCATCGACCCGCGCATTTATGTCCGAACAAGGAACTGAAAGCTATTCGGCTTCTAAAGGCGGGATTTTCGCCTTAAGCCATTCGCTTGCAGCAAGCCTTCATACACACGGCATCCGTGTAAATTCAATTGCGCCAGGCTGGATTCATACCGGCAATTCAGCCGAACTGAGAGATGTCGACCACGAGCAGCATTGGAGCGGGCGCGTTGGGACAACAGACGATATCGCCAGAGCTTGCTTGTTTTTATCCGATCCTAAAAATGCTTTCATTACCGGTGAATGTTTAACTATTGACGGCGGCATGACACGAAAAATGATTTACGAACATTGAGGAATGGGAATGGCGACCAGATTTAGGCAATTGCCGAAAACCTCAATAAATCAAAACGGCTGCAGTGCAGCCGTTTTTTCATGCCCGAATCAATGTCAGCAGCCGAATTTCTTCGGTTCCTGCCCGTTGCAGCAGTCTCGCCGCATGATGCATAGTCGTACCTGTCGTGTAAAGATCATCTACGAGCAGCACCTGTTTAGGTACAGCCATGCCGTTCGAGACAAACAATTCGCCAACGGCAAGCCGTTCTTGACGGTTTTTTTCACCTAGCGTTTCTCCGCTTTTTTCGAGCAAATGATGGTATGGGATCCCGGCTGCGTTAAGCAGCTGATCAACTTGCGCAAAACTTCGTTCGCGTAATTTACCTGCATGCAGCGGAATCGGCACAATTGTTGCGTGTTCTTTTGACAATGCAGTTTTCAACTCCTGTGCAAACACTTCAGCCAAAACAACGTCTTTTAAAAATTTATACTGGTAAAGCCAGCTTTTCATCGCCTCGTTGTAATGATATAAACTGCGTCCGGATTGAATCAGCCGTTTTCCCTCTCGCTCTTCCCAGTAGAGGCAGTCGCTGCATAAGTCTTCCCCTTTTTTGCTGCAGACCTTGCATCCGCTTCCTTCGACTTTTTCAAACTCCGACCGGCATAAGCCGCAAAGCACTTCAGGCGGTTCGTTCAAGAAGATGCCCCGCCACGACGGAAGAAAGCGCAAAGGCTGATCGCATAAATAACAGTTCATCAGCATCCCTCCTCGTTATAAGAGCGAATCGTTCTTCTCGCTTCGTCCATTTGATGGGTAATGCCATTGTGGAAAAACAAGATTTCCCCTGCCGGGAACGCAGCGTTTCTTCCGACTCGGCCAGCTATTTGAATCAAGGCCGCTGCATTGAATATGCAATGGTCAGCGCCGACCACCGCCACTTGCAAGTTTGGAATGGTAATGCCTCTCTCCAAGATGGTGGAAGTAGCCAGTCCCGGCAATTGACCGTTGCGCAGTTGAATAACTTTAGCTTTTCGGTCCGGATCTTTTGCATGAACCGCTTCGATTCGTGCATCAATCGACTTTAACAACGGCTTTGCCTGTTCAATCAACTCAATGGATGGAAAAAACACAAGAAACGGCTGCTCTTTTAAAATTTTTTCTTCAATCCAAGCTGCAAGTTGCAACGGAATTTTATTTTTCCGAATGTTTTTTTCGTAATTCCAAAGTGCAGCATAGGATGGAACTGGCAACGGGGCGCCGTGAAAACGGCGAAAGATTGTGGATTGGCTGGCAATCGTTTTTTGAAGGATGTGGGAAGGGGTGGCAGAAATGTAGATGATGGGGGCAGAAGGCTTTTTGGCTTTTTTGACAGCGCGCTCGAGCGACCGGTCCAGCGAATAAGGAAATGCATCTGCTTCATCCACGAAGATGACGTCAAAAGCTTCGTGAAACCGGTATAGCTGGTGAGTTGTAGCAAGGATAATTTCCCCGAATCCGGTTTGTTCGGGGCTGTTGCCGTAAAGCGCATGGATAGTCGTATCCGGAAACGCTTGTTGAAAACGCGGAAACAGTTCCAGAATAACGTCTGTACGCGGAGCTGCCACACAAACCCGCAGCCCTTTTTGAAGCGCTTCATGAATTGGCGAAAAAAGAATCTCAGTTTTACCGGCCCCGCATACTGCATAAAGCAGATGATCGCGTCTTTGCTCGATGCTCGATGCAATTGCCTGCGAAGCACTGTTTTGCAATGGTGTAAGCGATCCGCTCCAACCGAATGAGCGTTCAGCTGGCATGCGGCGGCTGGTCGGGCAGGTCCATAAAACCAACTCGGTGCAGCTGCTGATGCGTCCCATTTTCAAGCAAGTTCTGCAGTATCGGCATATCTTTCCGCAGCTTGCGCAATCGTACGCTTTAATATAGTTTAGAGAGCTTTCCAAGCAGCGCTGGCATTCGC
>JASKZU010000102.1 GCA_030147455.1 Planococcus sp. (in: firmicutes)
TTTACAGTGTACCGGCTGCTTGCTGAAAACATTGGCTCGTCTTTCGCCATGGAACAAAAAGGCATATACGACCGTGCACAGCCCCTCGTGCAATTTGGCATCCTGCTCGCAACGTCACTTACGCTGTCGGTCGTGCCGCTTATAGCACGCACGAAACAGCAAACAGGCGGACGCCCTCCAAGGCTTTATGCCAGTCTTGCCTGGCGCGTGTCCGTGTTGTTCGCCGTTGCAGCAGCAGCGGGCTTAACGGCCGTGATGCCTTATGTAAACGAAACGTTGTTTAAAACGAGTGAAGAATCTGTTGCGCTCATCGTCTTTAACTGGCAAATCGTTCCGATGTCAGTCGTTCTGGTATTGACGGCAGTTTTGCATGGGTTTGGAAAAATCCGTGTGCCGGCGCTGCTGCTGCTCATCGGGGTGGCGCTCAAGCTTGCCGGAAATTTGCTGCTAGTACCGGTGTACGGCATTACAGGCGCTGCAGTGGCTGGAAACATTGGTTTGGCTTTTATTGCCGTTGCACTCGTTTGGTATTTCAAGAAAGTCTGGCCGTTGCGCTTTGCGCCTGGCCGCTTTTACAGCTGGCTTTTTACGGCAGCTGCCGCCATGTCCGCTGTTGTATTCGGCTATGAACTCATCGCGGAACCGCTATTGTCCGGCCTGCCGGGGCGTTTGCGGGCACTGCTCATTACAATGACCGCTGTTCCGCTCGGCGCTGCTGCGTTTCTGCTGATCGCAGCAAAATCGCGGCTGATCACGGAAAAAGAATGGTACATCATTCCGTTTGGCCGCCGGCTTGCGGCGCTGCAGCTTGCGGTCAATTCATCGAAAAAAAGGAGATAAGTTATGCATACTATTCACATAATCGGGCTCGGGGCGGGAGATTTTCTGCAATTGCCGCTCGGCGTTTACCGGACTTTAAAAAAGGCTGATCCGCTTTATCTCCGGACAGCGGACCATCCAGTAGTAAAAGAACTGGAACAAGAAGGCTTACGTTACGAGAGTTTTGATTCGGTGTATGAAAAGCACGATGAGTTTGCACCGGTTTACAGAGAAATTGCCGAAACACTGATTGCCAACTCGCAAAAAGAGCCGATTTTTTATGCGGTGCCAGGACATCCTCTTGTTGCTGAACAAACCGTACAGTTTTTGATCGATGCCGAAAAGGAAGGACGCTGCGAGTTGTCGATTGCCGGCGGACAAAGCTTTCTGGACGCGATATTCGGCGCTCTCCGCATCGACCCGATCGAAGGATTTCAACTTATCGACGGCACAGGCATCGACAGCGACCGCTTGAACATGAACGAACACTTGCTTATTGCCCAGGTATACGACCAGTTCAGCGCTTCTGAAGTCAAGCTGTCGCTGATGGAGAAATACCCGGATGACTATCCGGTGACAATCGTGACGGCAGCCGGTTCGGCAGGGGAACGCCTGCGTACCGTACCGCTGCACGAACTTGACCGCTCAGCAGAAATCGATAATTTGACGACTGTTTATGTTCCGCCTGCATCCGATCAGGAAATGCGCCTGAAAGAATGGCAAACGTTCCGCGACATCGTCGCGATGCTGCGCAGTCCGGAAGGCTGCCCGTGGGACCGTGAGCAGACGCACGAGTCGCTGCGTCCGTATTTGCTCGAAGAAGCGCACGAACTGTTGCAGGCGATCGAGGAACAAGATGACGAAGCGATTGCCGAAGAACTGGGAGATGTCTTGCTGCAAGTGTTGTTGCATGCACAAATCGGGCAGGATAACGGATTTTTCCAGCTAGAAGATGTGCTCCAGGCAGTCAGCAGCAAAATGATCCGCCGCCATCCGCACGTGTTCGGCGAAGTGGATGTTTCTTCTGCCGACGAAGTCGTCCATAACTGGCAGGAAATCAAACAGCAGGAAAAACCGGCAGGCGAATCGCTGCTTGACGGCCAGTACCGCAGCACTTCAGCGCTATTAACGTCCTACAACTACCAAAAAAAGGCCGCAAAAGTAGGCTTTACATGGAAAGACGCAGACGGGGCATGGGCCAAGTTCGAAGAAGAATTGCAGGAGTTCCGGGACGAGGTGGCGAAAGGTTCCAAGGAGGAACAGCTCGATGAATTCGGGGATTTGCTGTTTACACTTGTTAATTTGGCACGCTTCTACGGCTTGTCGCCGGAACAAGCGATGGTCCAAGCCAACCGCAAGTTCCGCACGCGTTTCCGCTACGTGGAAAAGTGCGTCGCACGGGGCGGCCGGGCTTTCGCCGATTATACGCTAGAGGAGCTTGACGGCTTCTGGAACGAAGCAAAAACTGCATCCGGAGAGGAAGAAGAACATGAGACTCGATAAATTCCTAAAAGTATCCCGCTTGATCAAGCGCCGTACATTGGCAAAAGAAGTTGCCGACCAAGGGCGTATTTTAATCAACGGCAATAAAGCAAAAGCAAGTACTGTTGTAAAAGAAGGCGACGAATTGCAGATCCGTTTCGGCCAAAAAGTCGTTACGGCGCGCATCGATCAATTGCGTGAAAACGTCCGCAAAGAACAAACAGCAGAAATGTACACGATCCTAACAGAAGAAAAGCTCGAAAAAGTAGATCCTGCGTTCGTGGATGACGAAGCGTAAGAGCTAAAAAAAGCCTGGCCAATTATTGGCCAGGCTTTTTCTATGCAATGCAATCAATCGGCCATCAATGTAACCAGCACAGCTTTTTGGGCATGCAGGCGATTTTCAGCTTCCTGGAAAATAACCGAATGCGGTCCTTCCAAAATGTCGGTTGTCACTTCTTCTTCGCGGTGAGCCGGAAGGCAGTGCATAAACACATAATCGGATTTCGCGTGTTGAACCAAATCCGAATTCACCTGAAAACCGGCAAAGTCATTCAGGCGCTGGAGAGCTTCCGCTTCCTGTCCCATGCTGGCCCAGACATCCGTGTAGATAGCATCACTGTCTTTTACGGCCGCCACCGGATCGTTAGTCACCATGACCACTGAACCGGTGTCTTTGGCGATAGCTTGTGCAAGCTCCACCATTTCAGCTTTTGGTTCATAGCCTTTTGGAGCGGCAACGGCAATGTCGAGCCCCAGTTTGGCGGCACCGATCATCAACGAGTTGGCCATATTGTTGCCGTCGCCGATATAGGCGAGCTTGCGTCCTTTTAATTCACCGAACTGCTCCATTAGCGTCATTAAATCGGCCAACACCTGGCAAGGGTGGTAATCATCCGTCAAGCCATTGATGACCGGCACCGAACTGAACTCGGCGAGCTCTTCAACAGTCGCTTGATGAAACGTTCGGATCATCAGGCCGTCCAAATAGCCGGACAAAACGCGTGCGGTATCGGCGACTGTTTCGCCGCGGCCAAGCTGAGTGTCTTGTGAGCTGAGGAACATGGCGTGTCCGCCGAGCTGCAGCATGCCTGCCTCGAACGAGACACGCGTGCGCGTCGACGATTTCTCGAAGATCATGCCGAGTATTTTGCCTTTCAGCAAAGGCAGGTGTTTGTTTTCCGGTTTTTTCAATTGGATAGCCAACTGAATCAAATCGACAAGCTCCTCGGTGCTGTAGTCTTTCAGCGACAACAAATCTTTTTGTGCAACGGTCGGGGCAAGCGGCATGGTCAAAGTCATGGGGCGAGCACTCCTTTCAACTGGTTGGATTGGATTTTCAAACTGGTCATGAACGCATGGGCGGTTTCAGGTCTGGACCATGCATGAAGCCGTTGGACGGCTGCCTGTGCCATACGGGTTGCATCAGGTGTTTCGGAAAAATCGATATAAGCGGCGGCTGATTTGGAGGCAAGCCAGTCATCAAAAGCCATGACATCTTCAGTGATGAGCGTCAAGCCTTGTGCCTGCCATGAATCCAAGTTGTCCAGTGCAGTTTCTGCAGAAACAAACAGCGTAGTGCCCGGTTTTAGCGCGGCAAGTTGGATCGACGCACCGGTTAGCGCTTTTTCGAGTGCTTGATCAAACTCTGGAGCTGTACCGATCACTTCTCCTGTCGACATCATCTCTGGCGATAGCACAGGAGATAGGCCCGGCAGTTTAATATGAGAGAAGACCGGCGCTTTGACGGTGTAATCCGGCTGGCCGTTATACGTTTCTTCGATGCCGAGTTGTTCGAACGGCACACCGAGCAATAAAGCGGTCGCGTGCTGAACAAGCGGCACATCGGTCGCTTTCGCGCTGATTGGTGCTGTTCGCGATGCACGCGGATTGATTTCCATTACGTATAATTGATCGCCTTCATAGACAAACTGAATGTTGAAAAGGCCGATGTAATCAAGCTGCTTGGCAATATGCTGTGCAGTTTCTACAAGCTGTTGCTGCTGGTAGGCGGTTAATGTTGCAGGCGGCGTACTCGCAATGCTGTCGCCGGAATGAACGCCCGTGCCTTCGATGTGCTCAAAAATAGCAGAGACCCAGACGTTGTCGCCGTCTGTTAAAATATCCGTTTCCGCTTCTTTGCCAATGACGAAGTGGTCAACCAAAATCGGGAATGCTGCGCCTGACTGCTGAAGCCATGCGCTGAGTTCTGTTTCGTTGTGAAGCG
>JASKZU010000117.1 GCA_030147455.1 Planococcus sp. (in: firmicutes)
CTGAACCGGAAGAGTGCGTTTCACGAATTGCCTGTGCTGTTGGAGGATTTGCTGCTTTCGCAATTTGCTCCGGTAACATCGGGGAAAAACGCATAATCAGAAGCTTGCCGGGTAAAGAGTGGAAAAGGAGCTGAGTAGAATGGAAAAAGCCCAAATTTTTCATTTTGAAGACGATGGCAGCATCCCGAACCATCCATCGCTGCCGGTTGTATATTATCCCGGCGCCTTCCAGCGACCGGACCAAATCGAACAGACATTTCAACAGAATCAATGGACCAACACATGGCAGGGCGGTGTGTTCCGCTATCATCATTACCATAGCAACACACATGAAGTGCTAGGCGTTGTCAGCGGATCTGCGCGTCTGCAGCTCGGCGGAGAAAAGGGCCGCATCGTTTCGGTTGTGGCTGGTGATGTTTGTGTGCTTCCGGCAGGGACCGGACATAAATGCCTCGAAGCCAGCAGCGATTTTCAAATTGCCGGCGGCTATCCGGGCGGTGTGGAATATAACGTGAAAACCGGTGAACCCGGAGAACGGCCCTATGTATTGGAAGACATTCAAAACGTTCCATTGCCGCAAAACGACCCGGTTTTCGGCAATCATGGACCGCTCTTTACCGAATGGCGTTTATAAACCAACAAGAAGCCCCAGGCATTTGGCCTGGGGCTTCTTGTTATTGCCCGACAAGTGCCGGGGCGAAAAACTCTTTATATAATTCGTTTAAGACCTTTTCTTCGTCTTCTTTCAAAATACCGAATACCAAGCTGACTTCGGAAGAGCCCTGATTGATCATTTCAATGTTCACGCCAGTTCTCGCAAAAGCCGCTGAGGCGCGTGCAGTCAAGCCTTTATGATTGTGCATGCCTTCGCCAACCAAAACAATCATCGAGAAGTTGCTGCGGATATGGACATCATCTGCGTCCAATTCATGTTTTACACGCTCGATGATCCGCTGCTCTTTTTGGGCGTCCAGTTGATGGCTTCTGACGATGACCGATAAATTGTCGATGCCGGACGGGATATGCTCGTAAGAAATTTCTTCGTCCTCTAAGATCTGCAGAAGTTTGCGGCCAAAGCCGACTTCACGGTTCATCAAATATTTGCTGACGTATAGCGTCGAAAACCCGCTGTCGGCTGAAATGCCAGTAACCGGCCGGTGGTCGCCGCTTCGTTCTGCGACGATCATCGTGCCTGGGGCAGATGGATTGTTCGTATTGCGAATGCACAGCGGAACTGAAGCACGGAATGCCGGCATCAATGCTTCATCGTGAAGCACGGCAAAGCCGGCATAAGACAGCTCGCGCATTTCGCGGTAAGTCATTTGCTCAATTTCAACAGGATTTTTTACAACATGTGGGTTGGCAGCAAAAACGCAGTCGACATCTGTAAAGTTTTCATAAAGTTCGGCTTTGACCGCTGCTGCCAAAATCGATCCGGTAATGTCCGATCCGCCCCGGTCAAAAGTGCGCAGCATGCCTTGCTTGGTAAAGCCGAAAAATCCTGGGAAAACGGTAATGCACGGTTTGTCTGCCAATGCAGACAATTGTTCGTATGATTCTGGAAGCGCTTGTGCACGTTCCGGCAAATCGTTGACAAACAACCCGCCGACAGCCGGATTCACATACTCAGCCTCTAGCCCGATCGAAGTAAAATAGGCGGCTATCAACTTAGCGGAGTTGTCTTCTCCTGCAGCTTTCAACGAGTCGACAAACAAATCATGCTGGCCGCGGTCGGCTTGAAGCCGTTTTACCAAGTCGGCGCGAATGATATCGATAAGGTCCCGGTCGAGGCCAAGCTCGTCGGCAATTTCGGTGTACCGGTCGATAACGGCTTGAAATGCCGAATGAACAGCTTCGCCTGCAAGCGCAACTGACGCCAATTGAATTAATAAGTCAGTTACTTTCGTATCTCCGCTAAACCGTTTGCCCGGTGCCGAGACGACGACAATCCGGCGTGACGGATCGTCTTGAATGATGCCTGCAACCTTTTTAATTTGCTGCGCGCTCGCAACGGAAGTTCCCCCGAATTTGCATACTTTCATCCTATCAAGTCCCATCTTTTTTAAGAGTCTGTGAAAAAGGTTGTTTTCACCAAAATATAATACTATAATGTCTCTATGACAAAAACAGCTGTTTTTTCACAGTGTACACACCGTAGGAGGAATCGTCAATGAGAAATGAAATTTCAATCGGATTATTAGGATTCGGAACAGTAGGAAGCGGCGTAGCGAAGATCATCGAACAGCATCAGGAAGATCTGCAGCACAAACTCGGCACACCGGTTGCCATCCGGAAAGTGCTCGTGCGGGACGCCGGCAAACAACGGCTTTCAGGCCTTGATCCGAATGTCTTTACGACAAATCTCGAAGAAATCCTAGCAGATTCTTCCTTGGATATCATTGTGGAAGTGATGGGCGGCATAGAAGGTGCAAGGTCGGCAATGGAGCAAGCCTTAACATCGGGCAAGCAAGTAGTGACTGCCAATAAGGACGTAATGGCGGAATATGGCCACGAACTGTTGCAGTTGGCAGACGCCCAAAAATGTGATTTATTCTATGAAGCAAGTGTAGCCGGAGGCATTCCCATTATCCGCACGCTCGAAGACGGATTGGCTTCAGACCGGATTTCCAGCATGATGGGCATCGTCAACGGCACGACCAACTTTATCCTGACGAAAATGAAACAAGAAAAGAAAAGCTACGAAGATGCGCTGGCAGAAGCGACCGAGCTGGGTTTTGCCGAAGCAGACCCGACATCAGACGTAGGCGGCTTAGACGCCGCACGCAAGATGGTCATTTTATCTTCGCTCGCTTACTCGACTCAAGTGAAATTGAAAGATGTTAACGTGCGTGGAATGGAAACTATTCAAGACGGCGATGTGGAAATGGGTGAAAGTCTTGGTTATACGATGAAAATGGTCGGTTCGTCGACAAAAGACGAAGACGGCATTGATGTATCGGTCGAACCGATTTTCCTTGCCGACAGCCATCCGCTGGCATCAGTCAACAACGAATTCAACGCTGTTTATATTCACGGGGAAGCAGTAGGGGAAACGATGCTTTACGGACCGGGAGCCGGCTCTTTGCCAACAGCGACTTCAGTCGTTTCAGATATCATCGCAGCATGCCGCAATCTGCTGCTCGGCGTCAACGGAAAACGGGAGCATGCCGCACAGCATGAGTGCATCATCAAACCGGCGGAAAAAAGCTGCTCGAAATATTTCCATCGCTTGCTGGTGGAAGACAAGGTCGGCGTTTTGTCGAAAGTCAGTGCCATTTACAGCAAACACGGGGCCAGCATCCAATCGATGGTGCAAAACCCGGCAGCGGATGAAAGCGTTGAAAAAGCGGAATTGGTGTTAAAAACGCATGAAATTTCGCGCCAGCAACATGCAGATGTGTTAAAAGAATTGGAAGGAATGGCGAAAGTCATTAGCCATTACCGCATTGAAGGGGAGGAAGCAGCATGAGATGGCCTGGACTGATCGAACAATATAAGCAATGGTTGCCGGTATCGGAGGCCACTCCTTCACTGACATTGCAAGAAGGCAATACGCCGCTTGTACATTTGGAAAACCTGTCTGCTGAATGGGGCATTGAAGTATATGCCAAAGTAGAAGGCGCCAATCCAACGGGTTCATTCAAAGACCGCGGCATGGTCATGGCTGTCGCAAAAGCGAAAGAAGAAGGCAATAGCGTTCTGGTTTGTGCATCGACTGGAAACACATCCGCTTCGGCTGCTGCATACGGAGCGCGTGCGGGCATGCGGACGATTGTGGTGATTCCGGAAGGCCGCATCGCACTCGGCAAGTTGGCACAAGCCAAAATGTACGGAGCAGAGATTTTGGAAATCAAAGGAAACTTTGACGAAGCACTTGAAATGGTTCGTGAAATCGGAAAAGAACCGGGCATCGCCCTTGTGAATTCAGTCAATCCGTACCGCTTGGAAGGGCAAAAAACAATTGCTTTTGAAGTGATCGAACAGCTCGGTAAAGTACCGGATTTGTTCGTGTTGCCAGTCGGCAATGCCGGAAACATTTCAGCTGCCTGGAAAGGCTTTACGGAATATGCGGAGCGGACGGGCAACAAGCGTCCTGAACTTCTCGGAGTGCAGGCAGAAGGCGCATCGCCGATTGTCCAAAACCGCATAATTGAACAGCCGGAAACAGTGGCAACCGCTATTCGCATCGGGAATCCGGCTAGCTGGAAAATGGCGCTTGATGCACTTGATCAATCGAACGGAACGATCCTGGCAAGAAGTGATGAGAAAATATTGGAAGCATACCAGTTATTGGCCAAAAAAGAAGGCGTCTTTGCAGAACCCGCTTCCTGTGCATCGATTGCCGGATTGAAACAGCAAGTAGAAGCAGGACATGTCAAAAAAGGTTCGACAGTTGTTTGCGTCTTGACGGGAAATGGCTTGAAAGATCCGGCTACTGCAATCGATGTGAGCAAGCAAGACGGCATGCTTCAAGCGGACAATATGGAACAGTTTTGGGAGGCGTTAAAAAAGGAGGTCAATGCATGAGCTGGAAAGAATTTTCGATCTCAGTACCAGCATCAACAGCTAACCTTGGGCCAGGCTTTGACTCTATCGGTTTGGCGCTCGACCTTTACTTGAACATTCATGTATCGCCTTCAACAGAATGGGAGCTGCAGTACGAATCGGCTGAATATGCCCATCTTTCCGGAACCGACGACAACTTGATTCTCGAGGCGGCAAAGCGTACCGCCGGCCTGTTCGAAAAGACGCTTCCAAAAGCCAAGCTTGTCATTGATACGACAATTCCGCTTGGCCGCGGACTTGGCAGCAGCGCCTCAGCAATTGCGGGAGGCATTGAACTTGCTGACCGGCTGCTCGGGCTGAACCTGACAAACAAACAAAAAGTACGCATCGGCACGGAGATGGAAGGGCATCCTGATAACATTTCCGCGTCGCTCCTCGGCGGGCTGACGATTTCCTATTATGACGCAGAGCATATTGAAACAGTCCATGTCAAACAAGTCGATATTGATGTTGTGCTGCTTGTGCCGCAGGAAGTGTTTCTTACAGAAGAATCGAGAAATCTGCTGCCTGAGCATCTCGTGTATGCCGAAAGCATTCGCAGCAGTGCAGCAGCTAATGTACTGTCGGCAGCGTTGTCTGCAGGAGACTGGGAAAAAGCAGGACAGATGATGAGCAAGGACGCATTTCACCAGCCATACCGGCAAAGCAGATTTCCGAATTT
>JASKZU010000006.1 GCA_030147455.1 Planococcus sp. (in: firmicutes)
ATTGTAAAAATTATATTGCGCATGTAATTATTTTGTAATATCCTTAAGTTAAGTTTAAATTAACAGAAAAAAAAGAATTTTGAGGTGTTTTCATGTCAGCTATGTACGAGTCCAAAGAGACGGCACCACTCTTGCGGGTTAAAAACCTCCAAACAGGCTTCAAAATTGAAGGCGATTATTATAACGCAGTAGAAGGTGTCAGTTTCGATGTTAAACGCAAACAAATCGTCGGAGTTGTAGGAGAGTCGGGGTGTGGCAAAAGTGTTATGTCGCTGTCGATTATGCAATTGCTGCCAAATGGAATCGGAAAAATCCGGGGCGGTGAAATTGAGTTTGAAGGGGAAAATATTGCAAAACTATCCGATAAACGAATGAACAGCATTCGCGGAAAAGATATTTCAATGATTTTTCAAGAACCCATGACATCACTTAACCCTGTGTTTACAATCGGTTATCAAATAGAAGAAGTGATTTTAAACCACGAAGATTTGACGAAAAAAGAAGCCCGCCTGCGTTCGGTTTCGTTGCTTAAGCAAGTCGGCATTCCGCGCGCCGAACAAATCGTCAATGAATACCCGCACCAATTGTCAGGAGGAATGCGCCAGCGTGTCATGATTGCAATGGCCATCGCTTGCCAGCCTAAACTGCTAATTGCGGATGAACCGACAACGGCACTCGATGTAACTGTACAGGCGCAAATTCTGGAGCTGATGAAAGGCATCCAGGAAGCGAACGATATGTCCATCATTCTCATTACACACGATCTTGGAGTCGTAGCTGAAATCTGCGACGTGGTACTGGTCATGTACGCCGGGAAAATCGTCGAGCGCGCCCAGGTGGATGAGCTGTTCGCCAATCCGAAGCATCCATATACAGATCTTTTGATGAAGGCCATACCAAAGATGGACGAAGAGATCGAGAAGCTCGCCACAATCGAAGGCCTGGTGCCCTCCGTCATCAATATGCCGCAAGTCGGCTGCCGGTTTGCCAACAGGTGTCCAAAAGCGATGCCTGAATGTCTGACTGTTACGCCGCAACTAGGAGAAGTGGCGAAAGGCCACGAAGCTGCGTGTTTATTGTATGACGAAAGCTGGCCGGCAGACGAAAAACGAGACAGAGAAGGAGCCGCGGCATTATGACCACACGAGATTTTATTCAAGATCGTATCGACCACTTAGAAAACCGTGAAAATCTCCTTGAGATTCATAACTTGAAAAAGTATTACCCGGTAACCGGTGGGTTTTTCAAACGAACAATCGGCAATGTAAAAGCGGTGGACGATGTGTCATTCGTCATCCGAAAAGGCGAAACGCTTGGTTTAGTCGGTGAATCCGGTTGCGGAAAATCGACCGCTGGACGGACGATTCTTCGTCTAATGAAACCGACGGACGGCAAAATCATTTTTGAAGGAAAGGACATCACAAGGCTTTCGGGCGCAAAACTGCAGCGTGCACGCCGTGATTTCCAGATGATTTTCCAAGACCCCTATGCATCACTAAACCCGATGCAGATGGTCGGGGATATTATTGCCGAACCAATTTCAAACTACGAAAAGCGCAACAAAAAAGAGTTGGAGCAGGAAATCAAAGCGCTTCTTAAACGAGTCGGCCTGCCTGAAGAGGCTTATTATAAGTACGCCCATGAATTCTCAGGTGGACAAAGGCAGCGGATCGGCATCGCCCGGGCACTGGCTTTGCACCCCAAGTTGATTGTGGCGGATGAACCAGTATCCGCCCTCGACGTTTCTGTGCAATCGCAAGTATTGAACTTGCTGAAAGAACTGCAACTCGAATTCGATCTGACGTATCTCTTTATCGCCCATGACCTTAGCGTCGTGAAGCATATGAGCGATCGAATCGGCGTGATGTATTTGGGCAACCTCGTTGAGCTTGCTTCAAATAAAGATTTGTACAATGAACCGCTGCATCCTTATACGCAAGCACTCATTTCTGCCATACCGGAACCAAATCCGGCAAAGCGAAAAGAGCGGATTGTGTTGAAAGGCGATGTGCCGAGTCCGCAAAATCCGCCCACCGGCTGCCCGTTCCATACGCGCTGCCCGGCAGCAATGGATATCTGCTCGCAAGATAAACCAAAGCTTGTAGAAGTGCGTCCCGGCCATCAAGTTGCGTGTCATTTGTATTAATCAAAAAAACTTTAGGGGGAAATCAGATGAAGAAAAAATCTTTACTCTGGCTCTTCGCACTCGTACTCATTTTGTCCGCGTTCCTTGCGGCATGTGGCGGCGGCAGCGACGATACAACCAGTGAAACAGCACCAGAAGGCGAGGGCTCTTCCGAGGGTGCAGCTGAAGGTGAACCTCAGCAAGGCGGAACACTCGTTTATGGTCTGGATGCTCCACCGGAAGGTCTTTTCTCTTCCGCATTTTACGGAATTGCCACTGATTTCGAAGTCATCGATTTGTTCGATGAGCCATTGATCTCGTACAACGAAAATTTAGAGCCGGAACCACATGTTGCTTCTTGGGAAACGGAAGATAACCAAACTTTCAACTTTAAGTTTGAAGAAGGCGTAAAATGGCACAACGGCGAAGAATTGACAGTTAATGACTGGGTGTTCGCGCTGGAAACGATTGCGGATCCGGATTATGACGGTCCCCGTTATTCTAACGTACAAACAATTGAAGGAGCAGAAGCTTACCGCAGCGGCGATGCTGATTCCATTTCTGGAATTGAAGTCGTAAGCGACTATGAAGTCAACATCACGTTTGACCAGCCACGCGTCAACAACTTGACGAATGTTTGGGCTTACCCGCTGCCGGAATCAGTTCTAGGCGATGTGCCGGTTGCAGAAATGTCTGCATCTGAATGGGTGCGTTCTACACCAATCGGTATCGGGCCATTTAAAGTTGATAAAATCGTCCCTGGCGAATCGGTTGAATTCTCGAAATTCGACGAATACTGGAACGGCGATGTGAACTTGGATAAAATCGTCTTGCGCGTTATTGATAACACATCTGTTGTAGGTGCATTGCAAAACAATGACATCGACATGATTTCCCTTCAGCCGGTATCCGGCCCTGAAGTAGATCCGCTTGAAAACGTAAATATTGTGACATATCCAGGTCTGACTTACTATTATGTTGGATTCAAGCTTGGCAAGTTCGATAATGAAACGCAAACAATCAGTGAAGAATTGCCGAAATACCAAGACAAAGAACTTCGCGAAGCGATGATGTATGCAATGAACCGCCAGGAATGGGTGGATGCGTTCTTCTTCGGCTATGCAAATGTTGTCAACAAGCCGGTTCCTTCTTCGCACTGGAACGCAGCTGATGACAGCGAATTGATCCAGTATGAATACGATCCAGAAA
>JASKZU010000188.1 GCA_030147455.1 Planococcus sp. (in: firmicutes)
CCTTGGCCGCTGAAATCCGGTGAGACTTCCGTATGGTCAATGGTCAGGATATCCCCATTTTCCATATAGCTGATAAAACCGACTTCCTGTGAACCATCGGACATTGTAATTCGATTATTTTGATGTTGAAATTCCATGTTTATTCCTCCTAGGTAAAGTTCATGCTAATAAAGAGTATTCCCGTTTTGTTCAATAGTATGCATATCGGGTATGAAAGAACAAAGAGGGGAGTGGAGAATTTGAACGAACAGGAACAGCAGGCAGTAGACCAATTAGAAGATGTATTTGGAACACATAAAGGCTATCGGAGGGCACATGCGCGCGGTGCTGGCTATGAAGGCATATTCGAAGGCAGCGGACAGGCGTCGAAGTGGACCGACGCACTTCATTTTGGGCAGCAAACGGTCCCGGTGCTGGTACGCTTTTCACATTTTTCACCAGATCCGGAATGGACCGATGCCATGTCGCCTGTAAAAGGCATGGCAGTCCAGTTCGAGCTTGGAGAAAATAGCGTGACGAATATTGTATCGGTGACTTCTCCTGTATTTTTTGCACGCACGCCTGAGCGTTTTATGGAAATGCTGGAAGTATCCAGGTCGTTCCGAAAAGGGCGGCCGAAACTCGGTGAACTGGCCGGCCTTTTGACAGATTTCCCAGAAGTTCGGGCCATGTTCGACACGGTCAGGAAAATGCAAGTCCCGCGGAGTTTTGCAACAGGCGTATACCATTCTATTCATGCTTTTTATTTCGAAAAAAATCAAATCCAGCAAGCGGTGAAATATATTTTTGAACCGGATGCCGGAGATGAGGAATTGCCGTTTAAAGACATGAAAGGGGTGCCGTTTGGCTTTTATGAAAACGAACTGGCCGAACGAATAAGCCAAGGCCCGGTTCACTTCAAGCTGTATGCGATTCTTGGAGAACAAGACGACCCGACTGACGACTCGACAAAAGACTGGCCCAAAGAGCGGGAGCGCGTCTATCTCGGTCGCTTATCAATTAAAGCGGAGTCAGCGGAAGCCCACCAGGCGCTTTACGATCCGACTGTCATGACAGAGGGCCTTTCTTGTACAGACGATCCGATTTTGCTGTTCCGAAAAGGTGTTTACCGGCACTCGCATGCGAGACGCAGTGCAGAATAGGAAAAGACAGCCCGCTAAGGGGGCTGTCTTTTTTAATAAAGCTGTCCTTGTTTATAAAGTACTGTCGATAAGCGCTGTACAGCATGAATAAAGCAGTTTTCACGAAGTGGATGGGGATCGCCGAAATACTGGGGCAGAATGGTATCCATCGTGTTTTGCATTTTCTCAAGCAGCAAGCGGAACACTTCCGCTTCGTCATGGTATTGCGTCTCGCGTCCCTGAAGCCATTCCAGGTAAGAGACGATTACACCGCCGGCATTTGCCAGTATATCCGGAATGATAACCGTACCTTGAGCGCTCAAGTAAGCGTCGGCATCACGCGTAGTTGGTGCATTGGCTCCTTCAACAATAATTTTCGCCTGAATTTCTTTCATATTGTCTTTATGGATTTGATCTTCTAAAGCTGCCAGGATGAGTACGTCGACCGGCAGAGTCACCAATTCGCCGCGTCCGCGAATCTCGGCAGTGATGCCCGCTTGCTGCAGTTCGGTTTCCTGTGCCGGCAAGTCTCCACGGTTAGTGGAAGTGAAAGCGACCAATGTTGGAATATCCAGACCGTCTTCGTTATAGAGGGTCACATTGCGGTCGCTGACGGCAATTACTTTGTTGTTGAGGGAACGGCATTGGTAGGCTTCAAGGGCAGCGACCGATCCGACATTACCGAAGCCTTGAACGGCTATTTTCAACGGCCGGTCGATATGCGCAAGCGCTGTCTGTGCAAATGGATTGCCGGTTTTCTCAAGTTCTTGCTTATGCGCCAGCACATAATCGTGGATCAAATAGCGGAAAGTAAAGTAAACACCCTTTCCGGTTGCTTCCCGGCGGCCGAGCGATCCGCCATTGACGACGCTTTTGCCGGTAAAGCTGCCGAGATATGGTTCGCCTTGGTGGATTTTTTTGTACTCTGCCATCATCCAATCCATTTCGCGTTCCCCGGAACCCATATCAGGGGCTGGAATATCTTTATCGGGCCCGATTACGTTGGCGAAATAACGCACATACTGGCGGGAGAGGACATTCAATTCTTTTTCGCTGTAGTCGCGTGGATTCAAGACGATCCCGCCTTTGCCTCCGCCGAAGGGCACTTGATGCAAGGCGTTTTTCAATGTCATTAAAAAGGCCAGATTTACGACTTCTTCTTCGTTGACGCCTTCGTAAAAGCGGATCCCGCCTTTATAAGGGCCAAAGCTGTTATTGTGCTGCACCCGGTAAGCCGGAACCCGTTCAATGGTGCCGTCTTCTCGGGGCACGCGCAAATACGATTTATATACATTATTCGGTGTCGATAAAATAGCGCTCAACGAATGAAACGCCTTTGTGCGGACGCCATTCGTTAAATTCGGCAGAAATTCTTTGTTTTCGTATAATGCATCCAGCGAATCTTGAATCACTTGCCTTGTTTCTTTTTCCAATAGAAGCACCTCCCAGGTTATTAACTTCCTATACCCATTCGTATGCTTCAGCACACAAAAACCCCGCCGTTTAACTACGGCGGGGTTTGTTTATTTGTTTCGCTGCATGAGTGCCAGTTCGGCATTGAGTGCTTTAAAGAGTGCGATGACCACTAGGATCATGACAAACGAAAAAGGCAATGCGGCGATGATGATGGTATTTTGGACCGCCGCCAATCCGCCGACCGACAACAAAATGGCTGCCACCAGTGACTGTGCGATGCCCCACATAATTTTGATTTGGTTGCTTGGAAGAAGCGACCCATTGGTAGATTGCATGCCCAGAACAAATGTAGCAGAGTCTGCGGATGCAATGAAAAATGTACTGACAAGCAGGATGGCGATAATCGACATAACCATGCCGAGAGGCAAATGGCTGAACGCTGCAAAAAGTGTTTGCTCTGTCGGGTAGGCCGTTAAATCGATGCCGCTCTTTTGCATATCGATAGCCGTTGTGCCGAACGTGGCAAACCAAAAAGATCCAAAGATGGTCGGGGCCAAAACAACGCCGATAAGAAATTCACGGATCGTCCGGCCCTTGGAAACACGCGCGATGAACATGCTGACAAACGGTGCCCAAGCGATCCACCAAGCCCAGTAAAAGATCGTCCAATCGTCCAGCCAATCCCGATTCTCGGCATTCAGCGGAGCAGATTCAAAGCTTAATCCGATCAGATTTTGGAAATAAGCGCCGAACGTTTCGGTATACATATTCATAATCAAGATGGTCGGCCCGAGAATAAGAACCATGACCAGCAAGGTAATGGCCAATATCATGTTCGTGTTGGATAGGTACTTGATGCCTTTATTCAACCCTGACCAAGCCGATGTTACGAACAGCATGGTGACGACGCCGATGATCAGCATCTGCACCCAGCTTTCCTGGGGAGCCCCGAAAAGATAAGCGAGCCCGCCGTTGATTTGAGATGCCCCGAAGCCCAGTGAAGTGGCGACGCCAAAAACCGTAGCGAATACCGCCAGCACGTCCACCAATGTGCCGAGCGGACCGTCCATAAGTGTGCCGAACAATGGCTTCAACGTAGTTGAAATCAGTGCCGGCTGCCCTTTGCGGAACTGGAAAAAAGCGAGCGACAAGGCGACCATGCCATACATGGTCCAAATGTGGATGCCCCAATGATAGTAAGAGCGCTGCAGAGCTTCTTTAAAAGCCTCATCCGATCCAACTTCAGCTGTAGCCGGTTGAATGGCAAAGTGAGACAGCGGCTCAGCCGCTCCGTAGAAGACGAGGCCAATTCCCATGCCTGCAGAGAATAGCATGGAAATCCACGTTAACGTGGAGAATTCCGGGCGGTCCGAGTCTCGGCCGAGCCGGATTTTTCCGTAAGGACTGACAATCATAACGCCGACCAGAATCAAAAGAATGGCCATAATGGTTAAGTAATACCAGCCGAATGCCGTATTGATAAAGCCCCGAATCGAGCTGGTGACTTGTTCAAAAGTTTGCGGGGCGATGACGCCCAAACTGACAGTCAAAATGACAAGTGCGAATGCGATATAAAAAACTTTAGTTGCTTTGTTCATGGTGCCTCCTATGTCATTTTTTTAACATAACTATAAAGGGTATAGGA
>JASKZU010000199.1 GCA_030147455.1 Planococcus sp. (in: firmicutes)
CTGATGTAAACGTCAAGTGCGCTGATCTGCGAGGCCAATTGCTGGATGCGTGAAATGAATACTTTGACTTGTTCGCGTATATCGACGAACAACTCGTACTCGAGCGTCAAGCTTTTTTCTTCAGCCGTCAAAATCAGTGCTTCTTTTTCTTTTAATTCTGGCGTGATATAGCGTTCTGCATTGGCCAGCGTCTGCTTGCGTTCGTAGCGGCTCAGATCCGCTAAATGCATATTGGATTTTGTCACTTCGATATAATAGCCGAAAATACGGTTATACCCGACTTTCAGCGATTTAATGCCCGTCAGCGCCCGCTCTTTTTGCTCGAGCTCTGCGATCCAGTCTTTTCCGTTCCTTGATGCGTCGCGGTATTCGTCCAATTGGGCGTGAAAACCATCGCGGATAATGCCGCCTTCTTTAGCCGACAAGGGCGGGCTGTCACTGATGGCCATCAAGAGCTCGCATACTTCCGGGCACGGATCCAGGCCTTGGCTGAATTGTTCGAGCACTGGATGTCCGGATGCCGAGAGCTCCTGGACGATTTCAGGTATTTTTTCAAGTGAATTGCGCAGCTGCGCCAAATCCCGTCCGCTGGCACTGCCAAAAGCAACACGGCCGGACAGGCGCTCTAAATCATATACTTCTTTTAGCAATTGCTGCAGTTCCACGCGGACAAAATACTGGTCCATCAAGGCTTCCACTACTTGCTGGCGGGCTTCGATCGCCGCACGGTCGGCAAGCGGCTGGTGCAGCCACTGTTTGATTTTGCGGCTTCCCATCGCCGTAACAGTTTCATCAAGCAGCCACAGCAGCGTTCCTTTTGAATCGGTGCCGCGAATCGATTCGACCAGTTCCAAATTTCGCTTCGAATAATAGTCGATGCCCAGAATGCGTTTGCTTTCCTTGAAAGCGAACGGCTGGATATGGTCGAGCGACCGTTTCTGGGTTGCAGCGATATACGACAGCAGCCGCTTTCCGCTCATATGCAAAAGCTCTGGGCAGCCAGCAAATAATCGAATGTCTGCCTGGTAAGGGCCGTCCATATGCTCGACCGATAGAATCAGTTGCTGCTCTTCTTCGTTGAGCAGCAGGCGCAACTGTTCAGAAACGACCAATTCACGGATATGCAATGCCTGCAATTCGTTCAGCAAGGCTTTTTCACTTCCAGCTATGTACGTGGCTGTAGCTTCTCCAGTAGAAATATCCAAATACGTGAGCCCGAATCCGCCGGCCACTTCATCGGCAGCCGCAATAAAGTTATTCGTTTTGGCATCAACGCTTTTGCCTTCTGTATGGGTGCCGGGAGTGATAAGTCTCACCACTTCACGCTTAACGACGCCTTTTGTCAGCTTTGGATCTTCTACTTGCTCGCAAACGGCTACTTTATGGCCTTTTTGAATCAATTGGTCGATATAGTTTTTGGCTGCATGATGCGGGACTCCACACATTGGAATGCGGTCTTCTCCGTTGCCCCCGCGGCTCGTCAACGTGATTTCAAGCAACTGGGACGCCCGGATCGCATCGTCATAGAACATCTCATAAAAATCTCCCAGCCGGAAAAATAAAAATGCATCCTGATAATCCGACTTGACTTGCAAATATTGTTGAATCATTGGTGTTGGTGCCATGTTTTACCCTCTCTCATTCCATCAATAGTTCGTTCCTCTATTATACCAAACCCCATGCAGAAACGAAAAAGCTGAAAGAGCTTCAGCTCTTTCAGCTTTGGACTTTATCAAACTAATGGTTACGAACAGCCGCCGCCCGATTCGTTTTGAACACGGGACCCTGTTTCGCCGCGCAGCAAATCGCCGCCGGTTTCTGTAATGATGTTATTGGTCACTTGGTTGGCGATAGCTGTTGAGACCATTTGAAGCAATGAATTGACGTCGCTTTGTGATTGTTTGAATTCCTGCACAACCGGCACTTCGTCGATTTCTTCTTCGATTTTTTGGATTTTCTTTTCGATCAGCTCGAGCGCCCGCTCTTTCCCGTAATGCTGGAAGTTGACTGCTTGTTTTTGCAGGCTTCTGAGGCTTGCGATCTTTTCGCGGATTTTTTGGTTTTCGTTGATTTGTGCTTCTGCACGCTTAAAGAAATCCACTTCTTCTGTCGATGAAATCATATCTGCTACTTCACGTGCTTTCGCAACGATTTCTTCTTTTGTATACGTCATTTCGCTAGACACCCATTTCTTCGTCTGCCTCCGCCACACTAGACCGAGGAAAACATTGTATTTGACTTTATTGATTGGCAAAAGCTATGCGCTGTTTATTTATTGCACTTCTCGCTTTTGATTGTACAGCGGAACGATGAATTCCGACAACCAATCTGCCTTGCCCGAAAGCAATCCGGCAGCTGGCGTTTGCAGCGAAACCCATATCGGCTTTTGGCGCTGCAAAACTATCCACTCTTCTTCCATTATACTGAAAGCCGGCAGTGCGGCACAAGCATACGCACGAATTGTCAGCAAATGGACACGTTAATTAGGCTTGGAACGGGTAGTCTTCGTTAATGTAAATTCTCTCGCACGATAATGCTTTTCCGCTATCGTCGTCGAGTTCCGTGAAAAATCCGCTGACGACCGAACGCCCGCTTTTTGGCACTTCAAAACGCGTCGGCATATTTGTTTTGAAACGGTATAACACCGCATCACGTTTCATGCCGAGTATTTCGTCATACGGCCCAGTCATGCCGACATCAGTGATATAAGCCGTGCCGCCCGGCAAGACACGGGCATCTGCCGTTTGCACATGTGTATGCGTTCCGACAACCGCCGACGCGCGGCCTTCCAAGTGATAGCCCATCGCGATTTTCTCGCTCGTCGCTTCTGCATGAAAATCGACAAAGACAAGCGGCGACACTTGTTTGGCTTGTTCGAGCAATTCGTCTGCCATTTTAAATGGGTCGTCATGGGCAGGCAAAAAGACACGTCCATGCAAATTGATAACTGACAGTGTTTTTCCGTTTTTCGTTACGGTCGCCATGCCGCGTCCCGGTGCTTCTTCCGAAAAGTTCGCTGGCCGGATCAAATAATCGGCATCGTCGATAAAATCAAAGATTTCTTTTTGGTCCCAAGTATGGTTGCCCATCGTGACCATGTCAACGCCCATAAATAAAAGATCTTTATAGATCGATTTGGTGATGCCGCGTCCAGCTGCCGCATTTTCTCCGTTCGCAATCACCACATCCGGCGCGTACTTGCGCTTAAGCCTTGGCAAGTAAGATTCTAACGCGTCTCTTCCGATTGATCCGACAATATCTCCGATAAATAATACTTTCATCTAATCACCTGTCCCCATAAGAAAAAGGCTTCTTTGAATGGATATTCAACGAAGCCTTTTTCGTTTTTTATTTTGCGTATTCAACGGCCCGTGTTTCACGGATAACCGTCACTTTGATGTGGCCTGGATAATCCAGCTCTTCCTCGATTCGCTTGCGAATGTCGCGTGCGAGCCTGTGGGCTGTCATATCGTCAATTTGTTCCGGGCGAACCATGATCCGAATTTCGCGGCCAGCTTGGATGGCGAATGATTTCTCGACACCCTCGTAGGACTCTGAAATTTCCTCCAGCTTTTCAAGCCGGCGGATATAGTTCTCAAGCGTTTCGCTTCGGGCGCCAGGACGCGCGGCGGACAATGCATCCGCTGCCGCAACAATGACCGAGATGATCGACGTTGCTTCTGTATCCCCGTGGTGGGAAGCGATACTGTTGATAACAACCGGATGCTCTTTGTACTTCGTTCCGAGCTCGACGCCGATTTCCACGTGGCTGCCTTCGACTTCATGGTCGATAGCTTTGCCGATATCGTGGAGAAGGCCGGCGCGTCTTGCGAGTGTAACGTCTTCTCCAAGTTCCGCTGCCATAAGGCCGGACAGGAATGCCACTTCCACCGAGTGCTTCAGGACATTCTGGCCATAGCTTGTACGATAACGAAGCCGGCCTAAAATTTTGATCAAATCTGGATGCAGGTTGTGAGCGCCAACATCAAATGTCGTTTGTTCACCGATCTCACGAATTTGCTCGTCTACTTCACGTCTTGATTTCTCAACCATTTCCTCGATGCGGGCCGGATGGATGCGGCCGTCTGACACCAATTTTTCAAGTGCCAAGCGTGCCGTTTCACGGCGTATTGGATCGAATCCGGACAAAATAACAGCTTCCGGGGTATCATCGATAATCAAATCAATGCCCGTCAATGTTTCAAGTGTCCGGATGTTGCGGCCTTCACGTCCGATGATGCGGCCTTTCATCTCATCGTTCGGCAAGTTGACCACAGAAACAGTTGTTTCTGCCACATGGTCTGCAGCAAAGCGCTGCATTGCGAGCGATAGGATATTTTTAGCTTTTTTATCCGCTTCTTCTTTAGCCCGGGCTTCTGTCTCTTTGACCATTACCGCGATATCCGTAGACAACTCATTCTCCACTTGCTGAAGAATGATGCCTTTCGCTTCTTCGCGTGTCAGAGAAGAAATCCGTTCCATTTCGGATTGTTGCTGCTGAACCAGTTTCTCAGCTTTGCTCTCCATCTGCTCAATATGCTGTTGTTTTTCGGCAAGCGCCTGATCTTTGCGTTCAAGGCCAGCTTCCCGTTTGTTTAATGCATCATCCTTGCGATCCAAATTTTCTTCTCTCTGCAACAGCCGATTCTCATGTTTTTGCAATTCCGATCGGCGTTCTCGAATTTCAGATTCAGCTTCAGTACGCAATTTATGATTTTCGTCTTTCGCTTCCAATAATGCTTCTTTTTTCAGCGCATCTGCTTCACGTTTTGCATCTTCGACAATTTGCTCAGCAGAATGCTTAGCGCCTGACATTTTGGAATCGTTTGCCTTTTTCAATGCAATATACCCAACAACTACACCGACGATGATACCAAGCAAAGCGAAGATGAACTCAGAAACTTCCATGCGTACACCTCCTCTTGCTATTGATTTTTAACCTTTTCATAGGATGAATCGATCATTCTTGTTCGTCCTGCAATCATTTAAAAAATAGTAAACAATACAAGTTTAATTGTATAGATGGACCTATGCTGTGTCAACCCTGCCAAGCCGCCGCCGAGCATCCAAAAAAGGCTGCGAAGCGAATGCTTCACAGCCTTTTTCATAGTGTCGCTCTTTTGATTGCTTACTCTTCTTCGTCGATCAACAAGTTGAAGTCTTCTGCGTTATTCTTTTCTTCTTGTGGAGTCGAAACAGAATAGGATGCAGCTGACATGCCGTAATGCTCACGGACTTTGCCTGCAACTTCGTTGCGGATCGCTTCGTTTTCGCGCATAAACTGCTTGGCGTTTTCACGGCCTTGCCCGACGCGCTCGTTGTTGTAGGAATACCAAGAACCGGCTTTTTGCACGATGTCAAGGTCTGCTGCCAAGTCGACGATTTCGCCTTCGCGTGAAATCCCCTGGCCGTACATGATATCCACTTCCGCTGTACGGAACGGCGGAGCCACTTTGTTTTTCACTACTTTGATTTTCGTACGGTTACCGATGATGTCGTTGCCGGATTTCAAGGCTTCAGCACGGCGAACTTCCAAACGCACGGAAGAGTAGAATTTAAGCGCACGGCCGCCTGGTGTAACTTCCGGGTTACCGAACATTACGCCGACTTTTTCACGGATTTGGTTGATAAATACAGCAATGGTATTTGATTTATTGATGGCACCGGAAAGTTTACGGAGAGCCTGTGACATGAGACGGGCTTGAAGACCTACATGCGAGTCACCCATTTCTCCTTCAATTTCCGCTTTCGGTACAAGTGCAGCCACAGAGTCAATGACGACGATGTCGACCGCTCCGCTTCGAACCAATGCTTCAGCGATTTCAAGTGCCTGCTCGCCTGTATCCGGCTGAGACAACAGCAATTCATCCAAGTTGACGCCTAGTGCTTTTGCGTATACTGGATCAAGTGCGTGCTCGGCATCGATAAATGCGGCTGTTCCGCCTGAAGCCTGTACTTCTGCAATCGCGTGAAGTGAAACCGTGGTTTTACCCGAGCTTTCTGGGCCGTAGATTTCAATAACACGGCCGCGCGGGTATCCGCCTATTCCAAGCGCGATGTCCAACGACAACGAACCACTTGAGACTGTTGAGACGTTGTGGGCTGTACTTTCACCCAATTTCATAACTGAACCTTTACCGAATTGCTTTTCTATTTGCTTTAGCGCCATATCCAACGCTGCTTTACGATCGCTCAAAAGAAATCCTCCTCTTATGTGGAAAACAATTTTTCTAACTGATTTCAGTATACTAGTTTATTGAGAAATTTACAAGAAAAAAGCGAACGTTTATTCGTGTTCGTGTGAATGTTTCCTGAATTTAACCCCCCGCTATTTTCTCATTCCCCTAAAATGAGCAGAGAAAAACACGCAAAATTAAATTTTGCGTGCTTCTGTTTCCATCAATGTTCGTATCAAATAATGAAGGGCGAGCTTTACTGCACGAAGACGGTTGGTGTTGCGCATTCCCGACAGTTGAAGGCGGTAGGCTTGCGTATGT
>JASKZU010000201.1 GCA_030147455.1 Planococcus sp. (in: firmicutes)
ACCGGCTATTACGAAATCATGGCGATTTATACATTGCGGATGTTCGGCATTTCCATGGTCATGATGCCGGTCATGACAAATGGGCTCAACCAGTTGCCGATGAAATCCTATCCGCACGGTACAGCAATCAACAACACACTGCAACAAGTGTCGGGCGCAATCGGATCGGCATTTCTTGTGACATTGATGAACACGCGGACCGAATCGGTGGCCCAAGATCTGATCGCTTCCGGAACCGAGCAGCAAGCGGCTATGATTCCTGCGATGTTGGAAGGAATCAACTTCTCCTTTACTGTTTCAACATTTATTGCGCTGGCCGCATTCTTGTTGGCGTTCTTTATCAAAAAGCCGCAGCAGCCAGTAACTGAAGAACAGCAAGAGCAAAAAGAACAGGTTTACAAACAGCGTTATGCCAAATAACAAGCAGGCGGCTCCTCCAAAGGAAGCCGCCTTTTACTATGCCAAAAAAGGCGGCCGGGAGCCGAATATGATACACTGAAGTCATCGAAAAGAAGGTGGAATGGCATATGAAATGTATTGAAGAGTTAAGCCCTGTGTGGCAAGAAAAATGGAAACAAACGAATTTTTCCGGAGTTATGCCGATTCAAGAGCAGATGATTCCGGAAATGATTGCTGGAAATGACATTGTCGCTGAATCGCCGACAGGATCCGGCAAAACCTTGGCATATATTTTGCCGATTCTTGAGCGCGTCAATCCTGAAAAACCTGCTACGCAGGCCATGATCATCGCTCCGTCGCAGGAATTGGCCATGCAGATCGTCAATGTTTTGCGTGAATGGACAACCGGAACAAAAGTGACGGTGACGCCTTTGATCGGCGGCGCCAATATGCAGCGCCAGCTGGAAAAACTTAAGAAAAAGCCGACGATTGTCGTTGGAACTCCCGGCCGCTTGAATGAACTGGTTAAAGCAAAAAAACTGAAGATGCACGAGATCCGCATCATGGTGCTGGATGAAGGCGATCAGTTGATGGCGCGCGAACACCGCGGCGTGATGAAAGACTTGATCGAAAAAACACAGCAGGAGCGCCAGCTTGTGTTAGTGTCGGCAACGATTACCGAGGAAATCGAACTGGTGGCAGAGCGCTTGATGAAGCACCCGACGCGTCTGCAAGTCGGAGCGGAAGATTTGCCGAAGCAGGGGAAAGTCACCCATTCGTTCATTAAAGTGGACGAACGCGACAAAACCGATTTGCTGCGCAGCCTATCGCATATGGATGGTGTTAAGGCATTGGCATTTTCCAATAACTTAGATCAAGTACTTATGAAAGAAAGTAAACTGAAATTCCGTGACGCCAAGATTGCGACGCTGCATTCTGAAATGAAAAAAGAAGAACGCAAAAAAGCATTGGATGATTTCCGCAAAGGCGACACGGCCGTATTGATCGCAACAGAAGTGGCCGCACGCGGACTGGATATCGATCAACTGACACATGTCGTGCATGTGGATGTGCCAAGAACGATCGAGCAATATTTGCATCGTTCAGGGAGAACAGGGCGTGCAGGGGCGGACGGAGAAGTGTTGACGCTTCTTGCTTATGCAGATGAAAAACACTATAAAAAACTGACAAAAGAATTGCCCGGCAAACCTGTGCAAAAAATCATGCACGGCGGCGAGCTCGTAGAAGGGAACAGCAAAATACTTTCGGCAAAGGGGAACAAAGCATGACGTTCGAAGAAAAGTTAGCCGAGTATGCAGAACTGACTGTTCGAGTAGGCGTCAATATCCAGCCTGGCCAGGAATTGCTGATCGCCACGACAACCGATGCGGCAGCGTTTACCCGCCTGATTACGGCAAAAGCTTATGAAGCGGGCGCCAAGCAGGTTCATGTGGCCTTCTCTGATCCTGTGGTGTCAAGAACCCATTATGAACTTGCACCGGAAGAAGCGTTCCGCGAGTTCCCGGAGTGGATCGTAAGCCAGCGTGACGCCATCATCGACAACCAAGGCGCTTTTTTATGGATTGACGCTGAAGATCCGGACTTGCTGAACGGGATTCCGGCAAATCGCTTGAGCGATGCCCAAAAGTCTTCAGGCAAAGCGCTGGAGCGTTACCGGCAAGCTGTCGGCTCTGATAAAATTGCCTGGTCGATTGTTGCTGTTCCGTCTGAGAAGTGGGCCAAAAAAGTTTTTCCGGCAGAACCGGATCAAGTGGCAGCGTTATGGAAAGCCATCTTTCAGACCGTTCGCATCGGCGAGGGTGATGCGGTTTCGCTTTGGCAAGAACATATTGCGCAGCTGGAATCGCGCGCAGCGCTGCTTAATGAGCGCCGCTATCAAAAGCTGCATTACCGTGCGCCGGGTACCGATTTGACGATTGAACTGCCGCCGGCACATATTTGGATGAGCGGAGCCTCCCAGACACCGCAGGGAGTGCCTTTTATTGCAAATATGCCGACAGAAGAAGTTTACACGGTTCCGTCCCAAATGGGCGTTGAAGGCGTCGTGCGCAACACAAAGCCGCTGATCTACCAGGGCAATCGCATTGATGACTTTACGCTGCGCTTTGAAAAGGGCCGCATCGTAGAAGCAACAGCCGGCACTGGACAGGAACTGTTGAATGAATTGATTTCCGCTGATGAAGGCGCTGCTTATTTGGGGGAAGTGGCGCTTGTACCAGACAAGTCGCCAATTTCTCTGTCCGGCATCTTGTTTTACAACACATTATTCGACGAAAATGCATCCAACCATTTGGCCATCGGCGATTCCTACCCAACCTGCCTGGAAGGCGGCAAAGAGCTGGAGCGCGAGCAGTTGAAAGATCATGGCTTGAATACATCCATCGTACATGAAGATTTCATGATCGGTTCAAAGGATATGGACATCGATGGCATTAAGCCCGAAGGCCAAACAGAAGCGATTTTCAGAAATGGCAATTGGGCATTTTAAAGAGGTGAGCAAATGAAGAAAACTGTAAGCATATTGATGACAGGATTGCTGCTGGCAAGCGTTGCACCCAATGTTTCTGCTGATGTGCAGACACCGGCCGCATATGTGGCCATTGGTGATTCGCTTGCTGCAGGGCAGACCCCTTACCGCTCGATCGACTATGGCTATACCGATTTGATTGCGCAGGAACTAACACGCAATCAGCAAGTGGCGCTGTATTCCAAAGAGTTGGCGTTCCCCGGCTTTACAACAGCAGATGTCCTAGAGAGCATTGAATCGGATGAAGCGAAGCAACTGCTCGAATCGGCGAATATTATTACCATTTCTGCGGGAGCCAACGATTTATTGCGCCTTGTCCAGCCAAATGCAGCTGA
>JASKZU010000212.1 GCA_030147455.1 Planococcus sp. (in: firmicutes)
TACTTTATGACAAAACCGGAACTTCTTGATAAGATTGCCGGCTTGCTCGGCGGACGTGTAGCAGAGGATATTGTGTTTGGCGAAGTATCAACCGGAGCACACAATGACTTCCAGCGCGCAACTGCCATTGCACGAAGCATGGTGACGGAATACGGCATGAGCGACAAGATCGGTCCGATTCAATTTGGCCAGTCGCAAGGCGGAAACGTCTTCCTTGGACGCGATTTCAACTCAGAACAAAATTACTCTGATGCGATTGCATTTGAAATCGACCAAGAAATCCAGCGCATCATCAAAGAGCAGTACACGCGGACAAAAGAAATCCTGACGGAAAACCGTCAGCTTTTGGAATTGTTGGCGAAAACATTGCTTGATGTTGAAACGCTTGATGCTGCGCAAATCGTTCATTTGAAAGAGCACGGCACATTGCCGGAGCGTTCATATGAACCATTGAACGGCAACTATGCACCAGAAGAAACTGATGCAGATCCGGATGCAACTCCGGATGTAACAGGAGCACCAAATGACCCATCTGCCGGTGATTTGCCGGAAGAAGGCTCATCTACTGGTTCACAAGGCTCGTTTAAAGAAGACCGCAAGTAATTACAAGCCGGTGCCGGCCCTTCCAGGGCTTGGCGCCGGCTTTTTGCTTTATTGAAATTATGGTATGATGTGTTGGAAATTCAGCGGATAAATGAGGCGAAACTATGATTTTAGTGATGGATACCGGAAACACCAACATCGTTCTTGGTGTATATGATCAGGATACACTTGTGCACCACTGGCGAATGGGAACAGATCGCCATAAAACCGAAGACGAATATGCTATGCAGATTAAAGCTTTCTTAAATCATGCCGGCCTTGATTTTGCGTCAATTGATGGCATCATCATGTCGTCGGTCGTTCCGCCGATCATGTTTGCATTAGAGCGCATGGCCCAAAAATACTTCCGCACAAAAGCTTTAATTGTCGGGCCTGGCGTAAAGACAGGGCTCAACATTAAATACGAAAACCCGCGTGAAGTAGGTGCTGATCGTATTGTGAATGCAGTCGCAGCTATCCAAGAATACGGAGGGCCGTTGATCATCGTCGATTTTGGCACGGCCAATACGTTTTGTTATATTGACGAACACAATCAATACCAGGGCGGTGCCATCGCCCCTGGCGTCCAAATTTCAACCGAAGCATTGTACACGCGAGCTTCAAAGTTGCCACGTATTGAAATCGCCCGGCCGGATTTAGTTATCGGGAAAAATACGGTTTCTGCTATGCAGTCGGGAATCGTCTATGGATATGTCGGCCAGGCAGAAGGCATCATTGCCCGCATGAAAAAACAAAGCAAGCAAGAGCCCAAAGTTATCGCAACAGGCGGTCTGGCTTCGCTCATTGCAGCAGAGTCGTCCATGATTGACCACGTCGATCCGTATTTGACATTAAAAGGCTTATATTTTATTTATAAACGCAATCAACTGTAAGGAAGGAAGAGAGACATGGCAGATTATTTAGTGCGCGGCCTTGGATTTAACGGCAACGTCCGCGCGTTTGCAGTGAATACAACACAAGCAATAGGGGAAGCACAGCGTCGGCACCAAACCTGGCCCGCTGCAACGGCCGCACTCGGCCGGTTGATGACCGGGGGAGTGATGCTCGGTGCCATGCTGAAGGGAGACGACCGGGTTACAGTAAAAGTTGAAGCAGGCGGCCCAATCGGACACTTACTGGTTGATTCAGACGCAAAGGGCAATGTTCGAGGATATGTGAAGAACCCGCAAACCCACGCCGACAGCAAAGGCGGTAAATTGGGCGTCAGCGGCGTGGTCGGCACAAGCGGTATGATTTCTGTGGTGAAAGACTTGGGCATGCGCGATTATTTTACGGGGCAAACACCGATTGTTTCAGGCGAGATCGCTGAAGACTTGACGTATTATTTAGTTGTCTCAGAGCAAGTGCCTTCTTCTGTTGGCCTCGGTGTATTGGTGGAAACAGATAACTCGGTACTCGCAGCAGGCGGATTTATTATACAGTTGATGCCGAATGTCGATGAAGAAACGATTTCGGCGCTGGAAAAAAGGCTGGCTGAAATCGAACCGGTTTCCACAATGATTGAGCGCGGGTTGACTCCTGAGCAAATCCTTGAAGAAGTATTGGGACAAGGGAATGTTCAATTTCTCGAAACCATGCCGGTGCAGTTTAGCTGCAATTGTTCGAAAGAAAAGTTTTCAGACGGGTTGATGGGTCTCGGGGCAGCGGAACTCCGCGCGATGATTGAAGAAGACGGAAAAGCAGAAGCGTCATGCCATTTCTGCCGTGAACACTACCATTACACTAAAGAAGAACTGGAAGCGTTGATCGATGAAATCCAATCCAACTAAAGCGTCTTTATCCAAACCGAAGCGCCATCTGAAAACCAAACCGGTCTTGCTGGTGATCGGCATTTTGCTGTTGGCCAATCTGCTCTGGTTTATTGCATGGCTTGTGCCAAACGGCAGCAGTGCATCCAATGAACAAGTAGCGGCGGTCGACGGTGAAAAAATTACGCGTGCGGAGTGGCTGGCAACGATGGAAGAGCAGCACGGCCGAGCGGCATTGCTCGAACTTGTAAATGAAAAAGTCATGGCGTCAGCTGCGGAAGATTACGGCATCAGTGTGTCAGACAAAGAAATTGAGCTTGAACTTGCCATGTTGAGAACTGCACAAGACGGTACCGAAGAGCTTTTATATGCCAATAATGCCGAGCGTCAGCGCGAAAAAGTGAGAGCGCAGTTGATTTTGGAAAAGGTACTGACAAAAGATGTATTGATCGACGAGCAAGTTATCGAAGCCTTTTATGAAGACAACCGGGCTATTTACGACGTTAAAGATTCTTACCGCACAAGCATGATTGTTTTAAATTCGAAAGCAGAAGCGGAGGAAGCGATACAAGAACTCGAGAATGGTTCGAGCTTTGAAGCATTGGCGCGTGAACGCTCGATCGATAACGCAACAGGCAACTTGGGCGGAGATATTGGTTTTGTGTCGCCTAACCAGCCGTCTGCTGACCAACAAGTGGCTGCCGCCGTTGCAACGATCGAACCAGGCACGTGGTCTGCTCCGCTGGCACTAGATGACGGACGGACTGCTATTGTTCAAGTCAAAGAAAAAATTGAAGGCCGCACATTCTCATTTGATGAAGTAAAAGAACATATCAGCCGTGAATTGGCGCTCGAACAATTGCCTCAATCGGTTTCTCCTGAAGCTTTTTGGCAGGAATTCGATGCTGAATGGTTTTACGGAGAATAATCTATAGGGGAATTAACGAAATCTTTCCTAAAGTTTGACAGCTTATATTTCACTTGTTAGGATACATGTATACAAAGTCGACAAAAATAGTAGGGATTAGGAGTGGTAAACATGGCACGAGTAGGAAATTCAATCACTGATTTAATTGGACATACACCGATCGTCAAATTAAACCGCCTGACAGGACCCGAAGATGCGGAAGTTTACGTGAAACTGGAATACTTTAATCCAGGTTCCAGCGTCAAAGACCGGATTGCCCTAGCGATGATTGAAGCGGCTGAAAAATCTGGCGCGCTTCAAGAAGGCGATACATTGATCGAGCCAACGAGTGGAAATACCGGGATTGGCCTGGCAATGATTGCGGCTGCCAAAGGCTACCGAACCGTCTTGGTTATGCCGGAGACGATGAGCATGGAACGCCGCAATTTACTTCGTGCTTACGGAGCTGAACTCATCTTGACGCCTGGTGCGGACGGAATGAACGGGCCGAACGGCGCAATTAAGACAGCGGAAAAGATGGCAGCCGAGAAGTCGTGGTTCATGCCTCAACAATTCAACAACCCAGCCAATCCGGAAGTGCACCGCCTGACAACCGGTCCTGAAATTGTCGAAGCGATGGATCAATTAGATGCTTTTGTTTCAGGTATCGGCACGGGCGGTACGATTACGGGGGCCGGGCAAGTGCTGAAAGAACATTTCCCGAATGTTCATATCGCAGCCGTAGAACCAACCGATTCTCCTGTCTTGTCCGGAGGGAAACCAGGCCCGCATAAAATCCAGGGCATCGGTGCAGGTTTTGTTCCAAATGTACTGAACACGGAGATTTACGATGAAATCATTCAAGTAAGCAACGAGCAGTCTTACGAAACGGCGCGCAAAACTGCCCGTGAAGAAGGCATTCTCGGGGGAGTGTCGTCGGGTGCTGCCATTTACGCAGCACTTCAATTGGCGAAACGTCTCGGAGCCGGCAAAAAAGTCTTGGCGATCTTGCCATCCAACGGTGAACGCTACTTGAGCACGCCGCTATACCAATTTGAAGAAGACAATGCTTAACAAAAAGAGCCTGCTGGCGAGCAGGCTCTTTTATTGTGGCGGCAAAGCATGGAATCGCGATAAAATAACAATAGCCTGCAAAAACCATTTCCCGGGAAATGGTTTTGCTGAAAGTTGCAGAAAGGCAGTGAACAATCGTGAAGTTCAATTTCAATGAGAAAACATATGTAATGGGTATTTTAAATGTAACACCGGATTCTTTTTCCGACGGTGGCCGCTTTAACGAAGTAGAACGGGCGGTCGCGCATGCCCGGCAAATGATTCGGGACGGAGCCGACATTATCGATGTAGGCGGCGAATCAACGCGCCCGGGCCACACAAAAATAGCCGACGAAGAAGAAATCGAGCGGGTCGTCCCGGTAATACGGGCGTTAAAAGAGCAATTAGAAGCAATCATTTCTATCGATACATACAAATCCAAGGTTGCCGAGGCTGCTGTAGAAGCGGGCGCCGACATCATCAACGACATTTGGGGCGCAAAGTATGATTCAAAGATCGCGCAAGTTGCTGCAGACAACCGAGTACCGATCGTTTTGATGCATAACCGTGAAAGAGCGGAGTACCAAAATTTTTGGCAAGATGCCCAAAGTGATTTATTGGAAAGCATTCGCATTGCCCAGCAAGCAGGAGTACCGAAAGAAAAGATTTGGCTGGACCCTGGCATTGGCTTTGCAAAGAGCCTCGCACAAAACGTCGAAATGATGCAATCGCTCGATCGTTTAGTGGAAATGGGCTACCCGGTTCTTCTCGGCACCTCACGTAAATCTTTTATCGGCAAGCTGTTGGATGTAACGGTCGATGAGCGTCTCGAAGGCTCTCTTGCGACGGCGGCATATGGAGTAATGAGAGGCTGCCAAATCGTCCGAGTGCACGATGTAAAAGAAACCGTACGAGTAGTCCGCATGCTTGACGTATTGGCAGGAAAAAAGCAAACGGGGGAATTATAATGGATTATATTCGATTGAACGATATGGCTTTTTACGGATACCACGGTGTTTTTCCTGAAGAAACCAAACTCGGCCAGCGCTTTCGCGCGAGCGTCACGTTAGCTGTTGATTTGCGGCAAGCCGGTCAAACAGATGACCTTGAGCATACAGTTCATTACGGGGAAGTATACGAAACATGCCGGGAAGTTGTAGAAGGGGAGCCGAAAAAGCTCGTGGAAGCAGTAGCGGAAACGGTAGCCGCCCGAATCTTGGAACGCTTTCCGCTCGTTTCCGGAATCCGCGTACAACTGATCAAGCCAGACCCGCCGATTCCCGGCCATTACAATTCGGTAGAAATCGACATTACGCGAGGAGATTTCCAATGAACACGGCTTATTTATCGCTTGGGTCTAATCTAGGCGACCGCAAAGCGCAGTTAAGGCAGGCAGTACAGCTCTTGAGTCAGCATCCTGCAATTTTCAATATACGCATCTCTTCTATTTACGAAACGGCTCCAGTCGGTTATACCGACCAAGGGCTATTCCTTAATTTGACCGTTCAGCTGCAGACTACGCTGGCTGCTGTCGAACTACTGGATAGTTGCCAGGAAATTGAAAAGCTCCTTCATCGCGAACGGTTGATCCGCTGGGGTCCGCGCACGGTGGACCTCGATATTTTGCTTTATAATCAACAAACTATAGATACGGAAAGGCTCACCGTCCCGCATCCACGAATGCATGAGCGGGCATTTGTGCTTGTTCCGTTACAGGAACTGATGCCAACGCTGGTTGTTCCGGAGACGGTAAATTTGCAGGAAGTTGTATTATGGAAAGCATATCGCAACACCGATGCTTTTTTGCTGGAATCAGATTGAGTGCATAAACTTGCTGCAAAAGAAGTTATCGAGAGTGCAGTAGCTCATTAGAGATACTGCTGGAGAAACAGAACAGTTTTTTGTTATATCTCCCGACGAAATTGTGTACAATGGGTAAATACACGAAAGCACGTGGGTTTAATAGAAAAAGGAGTGTAGATGATGTCAGAAGAATTAAATGACCAGTTAATAGTAAGACGGCAGAAAATGCAGAAATTCCGCGAACAAGGAATGGACCCATTTGGGAAGCGCTTTGAGCGCACGCATCTTTCACAGGAAGTTGTAGAGCAATACGACCAACTCTCTAAAGAAGAGCTGGAAGAAAAATCTGCAGAAGTTATCATTGCAGGGCGTATTATGACAAAGCGCGGCAAAGGGAAAGCGGGATTTGCACATTTACAGGACTTAAAAGGACAGATTCAGATCTATGTCCGTAAAGATGCAATCGGTGAAGAGGCATACGAATTTTTCACAACAGCTGACTTAGGCGACATTATCGGTGTGCGCGGTACAGTCTTCAAAACAAATGTAGGAGAGCTTTCTGTCAAAGCGCAGGAAGTAGAATACTTAACAAAAGCCTTGCGTCCACTGCCGGAAAAATTCCACGGCTTGAAAGATGTAGAGCAGCGCTACCGTCAACGCTATCTTGACTTGATTACGAGCGAAGAAAGCAAAGAGACATTTATTCTGCGCAGCCGCATCATTCAATCCATGCGTCGCTATTTGGACAATGAAGGTTTCCTTGAAGTTGAAACACCTATGCTTCACTCGATTGCGGGAGGGGCAACAGCTCGACCGTTCATTACGCACCACAACGCACTCGATATGCAATTGTATATTCGAATTGCCATTGAGCTGCATTTGAAACGGCTTATTGTAGGCGGATTGGAAAAAGTATACGAAATTGGCCGCGTTTTCCGAAACGAAGGAATTTCAACGCGCCATAACCCAGAGTTCACCATGCTGGAGTTATATGAGGCATATGCCGACTATAATGACGTCATGGCATTGACTGAGAACATGATTGCCCATATTGCACAAGAAGTTCTTGGCTCTACAACAGTGCGTTATGGCGAAGAAGACATTAATTTGGCTCCAGGTTGGACTCGCCTTCATATGGCCGACGCTGTTAAAGAATACACAGGTGTCGACTTCTGGAAGCCGATGTCAAAAGAAGAAGCACAAGCTCTTGCTAAAGAACATAGCGTTGAAATCAAATCAACAATGGAAGTCGGCCATATCCTGAATGAATTCTTTGAACAAAAAGTCGAAGAACAATTGGTGCAGCCTACTTTTATTTACGGGCACCCTGTAGAGATTTCGCCATTAGCTAAGAAGAATCCCGAAGACGGTCGTTTTACCGACCGCTTTGAATTGTTCATCGTTCGAAGAGAACATGCGAATGCTTTTACAGAGCTTAATGATCCAATCGACCAGCGCGAGCGGTTCGAAGCACAGTTAAAAGAGAAAGAACAAGGAAACGACGAAGCGCATGAAATGGATGATGACTTTATCGAAGCATTGGAATATGGTCTTCCGCCTACAGGAGGACTGGGCATCGGGATCGATCGACTAGTCATGCTGCTGACGAATGCCGCTTCTATCCGCGACGTTTTACTGTTCCCGCAAATGCGTTCAAAAGAATAATGAAGAGAAAGACCAGAAGAGCTTCAAAGCTCTTCTGGCTTTTTTTATAAATGTGCTTGCACTATCTTCAAATAGGTGATAAGATACTTCTTGTCGCGTTTTTAGGAAATGTGACTCACGAAAAAGATGAAAAATGCTGTTGACTTTGTTTTCAAAGTTTGATAGTATAGAAAAGTCGCCAAAACAAGGCGCACAACATGAACCTTGAAAACTGAACAGCAAAACGTCAACAATAGACG
>JASKZU010000255.1 GCA_030147455.1 Planococcus sp. (in: firmicutes)
GTGGTTCCTGCCACTACAGTTTGGGCTCCTAATTTCAAGCCATACTTTTTCGCCGCAGCCGTCAGAAAACGGTTTTGAGACAAGCCGATAAACACATCTTTTAACATTGATTTCCCTCCTGATGCCATTCAAACTAGGTTGATTTACAACAGTCCCAAAAAGGCCATGCCCCGAATGTTGTCAACACCATTTATTGTAGTCGTTTTCATCGGACTATGCACCAAATTTTTTCACAGTTTGCAGTCTTTAAAATACTTGCCAAAAGCAAGGTCAAAAATCAGACAAAAAGAGCACACAGCCTAATTTCCCCGGCCATCCGCCCTACATTGTTATTTGTTCAGCTGCCAGAATGAATAGTTCAAACCAAGTGCAAAGCCCATCCATGCAATATATGGAATCATCAAAGCGCCTGCCAACTGGTCTGCCTGATAAAACCGGTAAGCAGTCCACATAATCACGCCAAGCAGCGCCGTCATTTCAATCAGCGCTGCGCCGCGAAGTCCCCATTTAAAAAACAGGAATGACCATAGGAAGTTTAATCCGAGCTGAAATTCATAAGGCGCCAGCGCCTTGCGCTCTGTTCCAAAAGGTTTTAGCGCTTCTTCTGCGCGGTATTTAGCAAGTCCCATCATCTTGTACAAACCTGTCCAAACGACTGGAAATACCCATCCCGGCGGTGCAAACGAAGGACTGTCCAGACGGTTGTATTGTTCGCGCGTATTGCGGTTGGCAAGCGCCCCAACTATCGTTCCCCCAACTACTGGAACGAGAACGCTTTTCACAAGATTTTTTACGTGTATGCGTCCATTGACTGCTGCTAGTTCCACTGTTCTGCTCCTTTCTAGACGACCCGTGTTTCGGGCTGCTGAGCGATTTTATATGTGAATTCCATCTCTGCTGCTTTACCAGGCTGCAGCCGAACCGTAAACTCTACTTCCGAACTGCTTTTTCGTTCATAATCATGACTGGACGATTCCATCTCCCACACATGCCCATAAATAAAGTGATTGATCGAAAGCCGGATGCTTTCTGGTTTTCGGTTTATAAGTTTATACACGTAAGTGGCGTATTCAAATCCTCCATGTTTTTCACGCAGTTTCTCAAAACTTTCGCTTTCAATATCGAGCGCTTGCCCAATTTGAAGGCAGATGCTTTCGCCCGCTGCAGTATGACCGATTGCATCTTCCCCGGTATAAAACAGTTCACCCGCATCTCCGCTTTCATAAACTTGGACAAGCCCTTCCGGCAGCGGCATGTCCAGCCCGTTTTCTGCAGTATTCGAAAGTTCCAGTTGTACCGTCGCATGTGCCTCGCCTTCTTTTACACAATAAGTCCGTTTAAACTGCGAACCGCCGGCCTGCAAAAACGCCAGCTGCTTTAATTGCTCATTCAAGATGGTAACCGGCCGGCCGACCCTGTAGACAAATCGTTCCGGCAAAGACTCCGCAGCCATTTGACTTTGCAGACGTGCATAAAGGGCGGCAGGATCAGCGCTTCGCCCCGCAGCTTGCCGATTGACTTGACCCGCTACCAGCATCAGTTGCGCGTTTTCATAATTGCCGCCGCTTTGATTGAGGATTTTCACCCAACCAAGCAATTGAAAACTATCTTCTTTTAATTCCAGCGTGTAATGGGCTTGCCACTCTAAGCTTTTGGTTAAATAAGAAACACTGATTTCCTGATCTAAAACAGCCGGCTCGATTTTCCAGACAAGTGCAGGCTTCAGCAAAAAACCTTCCGGCAATGCTGGTAAAATCAACTCTCCCGCAGGATCGATGACAATCTCTTTTGTGTCGGTTCGCTCCCCGATAATGCATTCCGCCACACTGAGCAGCCGGATTTCCAGCTCTTCTCCCGTCTCGGCATTGTGCACGCGCACGGTACGGTCTACATAGCGTTCCAATAATTTTTGCTTGCTGACTAAATCGGAATCGTAATTTTGTTCCAGTATGTTCACACCGTTTACGACAATCGAATCGGTTTCTACACGCTCTGCCACATCCAAAAACTGCACTTCATCGATGGCTTCTTCTGACTTGAGATGCCTTGTTTCCCGCACCTGGGCAAAACCTCCGTTATAGGCTGCGACTGCTAACGCTTTCTGTTCTTTGCGTGTCGATTGCAGTTTCATTTTTCCCACTCCTTTTCGACCGGTAATGCACTTTTCTTTATCCTAGCACAAGCTAGAGCAACCGGCACTTTTGTTCGTTGAATATTCAGTCATTAACACATAAAAACCATTCCGGAATTATCTTCCGAAATGGTTTTTCAAATAAGTGATGGTCTCTATGCGCGCCTGTTCGCTTAAAGGGGATTTCCGCTCATGGATCAATTCACCGTAAAGCAAATCTTCTAGAAAGCGCACTTCCCCTGTTATGGTTTTTTGCATTTTGCCGTCTGCAACGTTCAGCTGAATATAAAGCGAAGCGCCCTGCTCTACATAATCGATCAATTCAATACGTGTTTGATTAAAATAATCCAAGAGCCTGTCCGTCTTCTGATACGTCCATCCGGAGTGCGGCCGGCGATTTCGGAAGACCTGGCATCGTCATGATGTCGCCCGTCAAGCAAACGATAAATCCGGCTCCCAGTTTCGGAATCAGCTCACGAATAGTGACTGTAAAGTTTTCAGGGCGACCGAGCAGTTTTGGCTGGTCCGAAAGAGAATACTGGGTTTTCGCCATACAAATCGGCAAAGCATCCCAGCCGTATTTCTTCAATTCCACCAATTGCTTTTGCGCTTTGTCTGTCAATTGAACGCCTGCTCCGCCGTATACTTTCTGTACGATGGCCCGCAGCTTTTCTTCGACCTCATCTTCTTCCGCATACAAATAGCTAAAGTCAGCTTCTTTATTCAATTGGCGCTTGACCAGTTCCGCCAGTTCAAGTCCGCCTGCTCCGCCTTTCCCCCAAACTTCTGTCAAAGCGATGGCTACGCCTTCAGCGTGGGCCCATTCCTGAATTTGCGCTAGTTCCGCGTCGCTATCGCCCGTAAAACGATTAAGCGCCACTACAGGTTCGATTCCAAATTGACGAATGGTTTCCACATGTTTTGCCAAATTGACAATGCCGCGGCGCACCGCGTCGGCGTCTTCATTACTGAGCTCTTTTTTATCTACGCCTCCGTGCATTTTCAGCGCGCGCACTGTCGCTACAATGACAACGGCATCCGGGTGAAATCCGCCTTTTCGTGACTTGATGTGCATAAACTTCTCAGCACCCAGGTCTGCCCCAAAGCCGGCCTCTGTCACTACGATATCTGCGAGGCGCCTCGCTGTATTGGTAGCCATCAATGAATTGCAGCCATGTGCGATATTGGCAAACGGACCGCCGTGAATAATAGCTGGCGTTCCTTCAATCGTTTGAACGAGATTCGGCTTGAACGCTTCTTTCAGCAAGAGCGAAAGCGCTCCTTCAGCTTTAAGATCCCTCACCGTCACCGGTTCCCGGTCATATGTGTAGCCGATGACCATGCGTGCCAAACGTTCCTTTAAATCGCTGCGCGAAGTAGCCAGGCACAATACAGCCATGATCTCGGAGGCAACGGTAATATCAAAGCCGTCTTCTCTCGGAATGCCTTGCCCCGGACCTCCGAGCCCAATCGTCACATGGCGCAGTGCGCGGTCGTTCATGTCAAGCGCCCGCTTCCACGTAATGCGCCGCGGGTCGATCCGCAACTCGTTGCCTTGATGCAGATGATTGTCGATTAACGCAGCAAGCGCATTGTTTGCTGTCGTGATGGCGTGAATGTCTCCCGTGAAGTGAAGATTGATGTCTTCCATCGGCAGCACTTGCGCATAGCCGCCGCCCGTTGCTCCGCCCTTTAGGCCCATAACGGGGCCAAGAGATGGTTCACGAAGCGCCACCATGACAGATTCGCCGCTTTTTTTGAACGCATCGGCAAGTCCTACTGTTACTGTCGATTTGCCTTCGCCTGCTGGCGTCGGGCTGATGGCAGTAACAAGTACGACTTTGCCGCGGGTTGTTTGCGTCAATTGATCCACATCTATTTTCGCTTTATATTTTCCGTATAACTCCAACGCTTCTTCCGCAATTCCGGCTTGCTGTGCAATTTCCTGAATCGGCCGGATTGCCGCTTGTTTTGCAATCGTCAAATCTGTCATCGCCATGCATGGTCCCCAACTTTCAATTTTTCTTCCCATTATAAACAGGCTGATGGAAAACACAAGTCCGCCTCAGCCATAAAACGATGCAGCCTAACAGAAAAAACGCACCCGAAAAATCGGATGCGTTGCGGTCAAAAGCGCATTTCCTCGATAAATAAAAGTTCCGGAAAATCTGTTTCGATTTTTTCCAACAATTCGTATTCTTCCAGCAAATCATACAGCGCCTCATCATCGAGCTTAAGGAAACGCGGGAAATCCGGCTCATCATATTGGCCGAACTCGACAATGTATTTTTTGCGGCTGTTGCGAGAAATACCGTATACAGTAAACACTTCATAGCGCACTGCTTTTCCGATTTGCTGACATTCTAGAATTGTTGCAGGGTCCATCTTATCCAAATGCATATAAAGAAACTCCTGGGAGCGTGGCTGTTCTGCTGATACTGCCGTCATCTTGTCGACATGGCGATTGATAAACCGCTCTGACAATTCCTGGTGAAACGAAATGGTCTCCCACTCTACCTGTCCTTTGTGTTTCTCAATAAAACGTTCTGTTAGTTTCTGGCCGCGCGTAACCGCCAGCCAATCCACTTTTTCTGAATGCCGATTGATCAACGACATCGGCAGTTCTTGGGATTCACTGAGCTTTGCCCAATCCACCAGTTGCTGGTGCCGCTCAATAAAACGCGGTGACAACTGCTTACCAGAAACAATATGCCAATAGGCTTCTTCGTTAAAAAGCCGTGAAACTTCCCTTGATTTTAGTTGCTTGGGCGATAAGCGTTCCATATCCGGCTGCCATTTGTCAGCAGTTGCGAACTCTTCTAAAAAACGTTCTGACAATTGCTGATGGCGAACAATCTGCTCCCAGTAAAGAAGGCCGCTGTTTTGCCGAATAAACAGTTCTGATAATACCTGATGCTCAGAAGCGAGCTGCCAGTGAATTTGGCGGACATTGCTTAAAAGAAATTGTTCCGACAACTGCTCCTGCTCACTGATTTTTTTCCATGCAATCGCCCGTTTATTCTCCAGGCCGTGTTCTTTCATCAATTGTTCAACAGTGTCAAACATGCAAAACCACTCTTTCTTGAAAAAGTATTATGTCCTATATTAGCATGGCCAGCTGCCATATGAAAAAAGCCTGCCCACCTTATGATACCGGTGCGTAGGCTTTTGCCGCTGAGCGATGTATTTCTTTTCTGCTTACCTTTCATATTCCCTTTTGGAAACCACTGAAACAGAAACTTGCTATGCAAAAAGCCGAATCTGAGAAGCATCCGGTTTTTCTTTACTGTTCAGTCGGTCTTTTGACGATAGCGACGGTGCAGCGAGAGATGCAAACGAGCCGCTCTTCTTCGTCGATAATCTTAACATCCCAAACCATTGTTGTTCTTCCTTTGTGAAGCGGCGTGCCGATGGCTGTGACGATGCCGGCTTTTTTTCCACGGATATGGTTGGCGTTGATTTCCAACCCAACTGCAATTTCCCGATCTTGGTCAATAGCATGCCACGTGCCAAAACTTGCAACAGTCTCTGCCAAAACCACTGATGCACCTCCGTGCAGTAAACCGAATGGCTGGTGCGTAGCAGCATGCACAGGCATGGTTGCTACCGTACGCTCGGGCGTTTGTTCGATCATTTCGATGCCCAAAACCCCTAAAATAGTTTGGTCCAGTGGTTTCATTTCCACCATTCTTTTCCCTCTTTTCTAAGCCCATGTTCAAACTCTTTAAGAATTAATCATATTTACAAAATAGAAGCTTCCCGATTCTGCCGCTGCGGGTAAAAATTTTTAGCTCTGCTGCTAATTATATCATCCACATCAACAGCTATATGCAACTGGCTGCGTTTAATCATACAGCCACAATCGTTCTAACTGCTAAATCTTATTTATTAAAATCCTATTTTACAATGTCTTATTGAGCGGAATATTACAACAAATCTTTATATAAATTTATAAAGTATTTTATCTCGAGCATAAAAAAGAAATATTTACCATAATTATTAATATAGTAAAAATAAAACTCTTATTTGAGACTTTAGGTTTTTGTAACACAAATGTAATATAAAACTTATTGCCTATATTCGTGAAACTTTATACACTTAAGTAACATTGCGCAAGAAAAAGAGAAGCGCCAAAAACCAAAAGGGGAATGAAAATGAAAAAGCTGATAGGAATGGCAATTACGGCAGGAGTATTATCTTTAGCCGTTGGAGCCGCGGATACAGAAGCGAGCTCGTATAAAATCCAGCCAGGCGATACATTGTGGAAGGTCGCTTCAAGCAACAACGTTTCCGTTGCCAACTTGAAAAACTGGAATAAACTAAATTCCGATGCCATCTATCCAAATCAAGTATTGCGCTTGACATCACCTGCTGCTGTAAGCAAACCGGCAGCAACTGCAACTGCAGCAACTTCTTCAACAACTGGAACATATACCGTAAAATCAGGTGATACGTTATCAAGTATTGCGCGCAGCTACTCTACTACTGCAGCAAAAATTCAACAATTAAACGGAATCAGCGGTTCAGTTATCCATCCTGGCCAAAAGCTTAAAGTGACTGGAACTGTCCAAACAGCCAGTTCTTCTGCCGCGACAGCACCGGTTGCTGCAGCGCCAAAACCAGCGCCGGCACCTGCTCCAGCAGCCAGTACATACCGCGTTGTCGGAGGCGATACACTCAGCAAGATTTCCAGAAGCTATAATGTTTCCGTTACCCAATTGATGAGCTGGAACAACCTGAACTCAAGTGTTATTCATGTTGGGCAGACACTGAACATTCAAGGCGGAAAAGTAGCCGCACCGGCATCAGCACCGATACAAGCATCAAACCCGGCTCCAGTGGCTTCTTCCAAAGTAGATCAAGTGCTATCGATCGCCAGAACACAGATGGGCGTTCCATATGTTTGGGGCGGCGCTACTTCAAGCGGTTTTGACTGCAGCGGCTATCTCTACTATGTTTACAACCGGGCCGGCATCAGCATCCCGCGCACCAATACAGTAGGATATTATGCAAGTTCATTTAATGTCAGTTCACCGCAGCCGGGAGATCTTGTTTTCTTTAAGAATACATACCGCGTCGGCATCTCACATGTAGGCATTTATTTAGGCAATAACAGCTTTATCCATGCAGGCGGTGACCGTGTTCAAATCACTAACTTGAACGACAGCTATTGGGGCAAACATTTCGATAGCTTCAGACGCTTGAATGCGATGAAATAATGGTGAACGCTCCGGAATCGTTCGGAGCGTTTTTTGTTTACAGCAAAGTAAATTATAATCATTATTATTTAGGATTGATTTCAATGTGAAAAACCGCTATGATGAAAT